>JACZTO010000064.1 GCA_022573655.1 Pseudomonadota bacterium | reverse complement strand
GGTCAATTCTTCCGAAAGTCCAGCACACAATACTTCCTCCCAATCGCCATGCCTTTCCCTAACCTGACGAATGTCCACTTTTTATCCATTTCCTCATTACGGACCTCAGCTATCGGATTCTGACCCCAGAAATCGCGCCCAACGAATTGTCCATTCCGGCCACAAGCGCTGATCCGGGGTCGCTTTAACGAATGACAAGGTCGATGTCGTAAAATGTCGAGACAATTCCAGGCAGCTTTGCTTGGCATGGAAACTGTCTACAACTTTGAACATGGAGATGAATTTGAGGTTGCGTTATGCAGAGTGTTGCGAACCATTCTTCCTCAGGGATTCGGCGTCTGTCGGGGATATGTATTAAACTCTCTAGGTGAAACAGCTGGAAATGATATTATCATCTTTGATCGCATGCGATTCCCCACGTTTCGAGGGCTCGCCGAAAAGGACTACTCATTACGAGAACATGTACCGATCGAAGCCGTCTACGCCTACATTGAGGCGAAGCATACCCTTGATATCGAAGGCCAACACGGCTCATCGCTTGCAAAGGCGGTGCAGCAAGTATCTGACGTAAAGATGATTTGTGCTCATCGACAGGACGTAACGTTTGAGCAGATAGTCCCCTATATTGGGTTGCGATCGGGGGTAGCGGTCGACTTCGCAAGGGGTTGGCCAAAATATAGAAACCCAATTTACGGGGCTGTTATCTCGAAGAATGTTCGACTTAAGCGAGGCGGTGATCTTGAATGCGACCCCGAAATTATTATGAACTCTATGGCGGAACAGAGCCTCCAGTGCAAAAGGCCCCCGGACTTAATAGTCGCCGGAAGGAACAACTTAAACATTCCATCGATGCCTGCTGAAGGATCGGAAGAGCGTCATTCGCCAAGTCCTTTTTTTATTGAACCTAGAAATTACGGTGGGGAAGATCACTCTTTCGAGTGTTCACTGCAAGCGGTAAAAGTTGACGACATCGCATTCGGGGTTGGGCTTGGAATGATGCTATGGGCTTTAGATTGGATTCAGCTGGGAGAAATGCCCTGGCCGGAGATCTTGACCAATGCCGTCAAACCATTCTGCAATGGATCAAACTAAGAGAGGAAAGACGACAAGTACGAAGGATGTACCCATGCGGAGCAACAACAAATCATTTCCGATGCGCCAACAATTCGCCGAGTGGCACTGACACGGCCAGTGGCACCCGACGTCGGTATGTCGGGCAGAAGCGCTACGACACTAGCAGAACACCTGCGTCGGCCTTTTGATCGAAGCGATCAAACCATTGGCCTGATTTGGTGGTGAGCGGCTCATTGAACATGCCGAAAGAATCTTAGAATACTGCTTTTTCTCTTCGCCTGAACTACTTGACATACAGAATCATGACGACGCCCAAGAAGCTTTACAAATACGCAAAGTTCTGTAGCAACACGATTAGTTCGCTTCAAGAGTCGTACGTCTGGTATGCCACACCTCAAACGCTTAACGACCCCTTCGACTGTGACTTGGTCGCACGCGAATTCGACCATGGATGGTTCGAATCCCACGGGGTTTTGTCACTATCAGCGACGAATTCAAACGTCATCATGTGGTCTCACTATGCTGGTTGTCATAGCGGGCTTTGCATTGAGTATACAGATTATACAGATGAGCAGTTGAACAGAGAGCCGATACAGTCACGCCTGAAGAGTTATGTTAAGCCGGTGCCCACAAGCCCTCTTACCATCCGAAACGCTCGTCCCATAGAATACTTGACGACCGAAGAGATGAATGAGCGATTGAGCAAGTTTCCGCAGAGTCTAGGGGAAGTCAACGAGCGAATAAGAATGCATAATACCGGAGAGCGCACCAATATTATGGAAGAGTTGCTCGAAGCTATTTACATCAAACATCATGATTGGAGCTACGAAAGAGAGTATCGACTTGACTGGATGGAAGGTGCCCGCGCTATTTACAGTCCTGGGCATGTAACGGCGCTGTACCTGGGAATGTATGCCACACCGCAACACTGCGCGATAGCTGTACGAATCGCGGAATCACTAAATGACCGTGCGTGATTATGGTTGGTCTGGTTTATGCGGCAATCGCGTATTCCTGCAGTTGTCGTTCGTTGTGGCGTCGGAGGTAGCGACGCACTTCGGACATCAGCTCGTCGATGTTGGTGCAGGTGTGGTTGCGGGTGACATTGGCATGAAGGTCCTGCCATGCGCGTTCGATTTTGTTGTGGTCCGGGCAGTACGGCGGCAGGAAGTGCAATTGAATTCGCTGGCCCTCCGGTGTCTCCAAGCTCAGCTCCACCTGCTGCGTGCTGTGAATTGAATAGTTGTCGAGGATCACGTGGATTTTCTTGGCCTTCCGATAGTGTTGCGTTAGTTTCCAAAGCAGGCAGATGAACAAGAGGCTGTCCTTTTTTTCGCCCTCCACCCAAAACAGCTCCCCGGTTGTGACGTCCTGGGCGCCGGCCAGGTACCGCTTGTGGTTTTGCCCGGGAGTCATCACCTCCTTTTGCTGGCCCTCGACCATCCAGTCCAAGCCGATCTTGGGATTCAAATGAATGTCCACTTCATCTTCATACACCGCCACTTCGTCCGCTGGCAAGGTATCGAGCAGCTGTTCAATCTGGCGTAATCGGCTGGTTTTCGCAGCTTTCGACCAAGGGCATTCGACCGTCGGCTTCGGGCGGCCGCGGCGGGCACCAATCTGGGCGAGCGCCCGACTCATGGTGCTCACGTCTACCTCGACACCCGTCTTTCGTTTCAGTACTTCGACCAACATCTCGCGGGTCCATGTCGGTCGCGGAAAGCCATGTTTTTGCGGAGAACTGGCAACCACTTCATGCAGGATTGCCAAGTATTGCTCATCCAATTTCCGGTCGCCATTCTCCTCTCGTCGATCGACCAAGCCTGCCTCCCCGCAATCCAAAAACCGGCTGCGGACGCGACGGACCGTTGTTTCGGAAACACCCAAGGCACGGGCTGTATCGGCCACGGTCCGGCCCTCGTCCAGGTTGACAACGATCAAATACCGTTTTGCAAGCTTCGGATCCTCAACCTGCCGTGCTTTCCTACTCAATCTGCGATTGCGGCTCCGCCCCAGACGAATAACAATACGTTCCATGGGAACTCCCTCCTGCGAACTTCGTGTTCGTAGAACTGGTAAAAGGGGGAGTTCCCATTTTTTGTTAAATCTCTATGTTTGCGAAACGCCAATCCGTGCAAAATCACGCACGGTCATTTAGAGTTCGGTTCGCAAGATTTCTCACCATCGCGATACATTGCTACAACAGATTCATCCTCGTTTTACGAGAGATTGCTCGATGAACCACGGATTCGTGAGTTAACACCAATTCGCAACTCATCTGAACCTGTGCAATGGCTATCGCAGCACGTTCACATTCGAGCACTGGATACAACTAACTACCTTGAGATTCTTGCCTTCGGTCGCAGTGAACGCGTTGAGACTGGCGACCTTCGCAAACTTGTGGAAACGGCTACCGACGTCGTCCGACATGATGCTATGGTAGCGAATACGTCTGTTACCATCGTTTCGTCGGAGAGTTCCATGCTTCGCCGCCCAAAACCGAATGGCCGCTGAGCAGCCGCATGCCTCCTGTTGGCGTCCCAAATGACTGCCACCGCTAACTAGCGGCGGTCACATCGCCCGCTGGAGCTAGGTGTTTCGTATAAGCGGAGTGTTACGGTATATTATCGACAAGTACCTGTGCATGGGGCGTAGGCAGCAAGAATCCTAATCATTGGGCTACCACAGACGATTAATGAATATCGCCTCGACCAATATCGACAATGTGCTGCACCAATTGGCGTTGGGGCCGGACCTCGTTGTGCCGCTAGTGCAGGAGGTTCCGCGTGCCATTCTCAAGCGTCGTCCGTCACCGGGAGTGTGGTCAGCCCACGAACATGCTTGTCATTTGGCTGCAGTTCAACCGATGATGCTCGAAAGACTGGAATACATTTTATCCGATGATTCTCCAGTGATTACCCCTTACGAGCCTGCCTCTGACGACCCTGACGACGCACTCTTAATTGTTGACCTCGACGAGGCTTTGGAACGTTTCAGGCAAGAGCGTCACGCGATGGTAAACCGTTTACGCCAATTGCAACCGGAGCAGTGGGCAATGACGGCAGAACACGGCGAGTATTCGCATTATTCAGTCTTTATCATGTTCCGTCATCTTGCCCTTCACGACCTATATCACGCATATCGCATTGAGCAGCGATTACTCAATAAGGAATGGGCTGGTGAGCACTAACCTGCACGTGACCGGACAACAGGGTATCGTTGAAGAACTGAGTCACCTTCGCTGTGGTGCTAACACCGAACATTTTGTTGCGATTAACTAGCGGCGGGCACATCGCTCGAAACGTCGAACCGAAGCGATTATTGCTGGCGAGTTTGACAAATCGCAGTGGTATAATTCGACTGCTGTTGTTTTTGTACATTCGAACCAAACAAGAGATTCGACACGAAGGAGATGGGCGCAATGTCATATAGTCAGGACTCGTTGAATTCGTCGCTGCTCCGTAACCGAGTCGTGGAAGCTGGTCTCGCCATCGCAGCACTGATCTGTTTGGTGCTTGTTGTGTACAAGTCCACAAGGACAAAGACTGAAGCGATTGTGCCAAGGCCTCAGTACACGGCTGACGGCAAACTACCCGATGGCGTGTACGCGTTGTTGCACGAAGGTCTAACCCAGAACCAAGCCAAAGACCTTAACGAACGACATCATATTTTTGAAGTTCACACAGAAGACGGGGAAGTCGAACTCGTTGCCATTTCGATGAGTTCCTACTTGCCACTCCAGTTGGCGGACACTCCAGTTCTCGCCAATGGGGAAAACGGCCACCCGATGATAGGTTTGAAACTCGCCCGACACCTAGAGCCGGCTCTAGAAAGGTTTACGGGCCAGAACAAGAGAATTGCAATCGTGCTGGACGATGAGATCGTGACGCGTCACAAGGTCCACGGGCCGATTACGGGTGGCGAGATAATGATTACTCGGTGCACAGACGAGAAATGCGAAGTGATCTACGCGAAGTTGACCGATTGATTCGCGAGTCGCGGATGTCACGAGTAATGATCAATTTCAAGTCGCCTATTATTCGAATCATGTTGTGATGCCACAAAGGTGCGGCGGTCACATCGACGAATGGCACTTAGATAAGCGTAAGTGACTGTCAGAAAGAGAGTTAGTCACGCTGTCAAAGCATTACTGTCACAAGCTTTAATTAGGTCCAAACCACCCGGCACATTCCGCCGCTCGTACATTTGTAGATACCATACTGAGAGCAGCGAAACTAGCCCGCAGACTGCACTGATGCGATAGCGTTGCTTAACACTTGGTGTGAAAGGGTTTAGCAAGATCTAAGTGCCATTCGGCGATGTGTCCGCCGCACGCAAGCTAACTTCCGTTTCTGGCGGCGGTCGTGAGCTCCGCCGCTTGATAGCTCGCACAACTTATGCCCGGCCAAGGGCGTTCTAAGAACCGCGGTTAAACACCGTCGAAACGAGTCTATCGACATCCATTCACATCGTCCGTTGGCGGATTTTCACCGTCTTCGACCGTCACGATGTTGCAGGTTTCGGTTTGGTCATCGAAATGCAGCTCGACCCGACCAGCCTCAAGTTGTCGTAGCACATTCTCGACTCGCCGCTCGACGGACGAATAGTCTGTGCCATCGCGAGTGACAAATTCCTGGACAACGGCCCGGAGCGTCGCGGGCGACAGATTCGTGTGTGGGATATGCATCGAATTAGTTTACTGCACAGCATACAGTCGCCCCTTCCCTCGCCAGGTCGTGGGAGGGCTATACGCAGGTTCGGCAACTCACTTCCTTAAGAAAAGGTAGCCGGTACGTTTCTTCACCTGCGATGGGGTGAAGGAAATCTCGTTCGGTCAACGGCTCCTCACCAGGAACTTCTCGAACGCCGAAGGCAGGGGTGATTCAAACGTCATCGCTTCGCCAGAGACCGGATGCTCGAAGCCGAGTGACTTGGCGTGCAACGCGATCCGCTTGCGAATCCATCGCGGATGCATAGCCTGTTTGGTTTTGTAGCGAGGATCACCAAGAACCGGATACCCGGCGTCTGCAAAGTGAACGCGAATCTGGTTTCGCCTACCCGTCTCCAAGGTCGCTTCGACCAGCGTCGTGTCCGACATTCGCCTCAGCACGCGATAATGAGTAATTGCGGCTTCCGTCATTCGCGATGGTCGGGCGACGAACCGGTCAAGGTTCTTGCCCGTGGCCAAATGCGAATTAAATGTCCCGTCGTCGCTGGACATCACGCCAGCGACGATCGCGGTGTAGACCCGCTGCGGCTTCCGCTGTTTGAACTGCTCGATCAAGCGATCGGCAATCGGTTTGTGCTTCCCGAAGACTAGCAAGCCGCTCACTTCTCGGTCTAGCCGATGGATGACCCAAGCCTGTCGTTTTCGACACGAATGGCTCAGGTAGACCGAAACGCGTTCAACAAGCGTGTTTTTCTCGTTACGGTCGGTCGGCACGGTCAATGATCCGGCGGACTTGTCCACGACAATCAAATGATCGTCCTCGAACGAAATGTTGAATGTGCGATCGTCCCAGCGTTTCTTTTTCTCGTGATAGCGCTGCGTCGGATCGAAGCGAATCGAAACGAAATCTCCGGCAGCGACGGAAGCGGCAATCGTTTCGCATGGCGCGCCGTTGATCGAAACGCAGCCATGATCGACCATCCCGCGAACTTGGCTGCGCGAGGATCCGGATAGCTGTCGGATCACGAGGTCAACACGACCGGCGTTGTCCGCGTCGATCGTCGTCGAAAGTGTCGTCATCGCCATCGAACAAGATACCTCGTTGCGAATTCAAATAGTTTCTACCTACACGTGCCTGGGCTTACCCCATTCTATGATCCAGTGTTTTTTCTGAGGGAATCTAGTTCAAGGGTTCAGAGGAGTCGGACCCACGGAAGTTTGTCTGGCAGCGGAAATCCCCATGACGCTGCCAACGCATTTGCAGCGTCTTCCGTGTTGGAAATGTCACCCCACGGCCCATTCCGCAAGTAAGCATGGGCGAATTCATGCGCGATGACGTAGTGGGCAAACGCTTCGTCGCACTCGGAGAGTCGTGGCTTCAGCACCACGCTGCGGCTGCTAACGCCGGTACTTCCAGGAGCGGCCATGAATACCGTTGAGCCCTCGCCCTGAACATAGTTATCTAGCGAAACAGTGAAGCGAGTATCGCCCAAAAAGTCTTGCTGCACTTCCTTTGGCAATCTATCAAGTACATGCAAGATTCGTCGCTCTAGCGGTTTGCACTGTTCAAAAGCTTGGAGATAGACGGAGAACATCTATTAGTAATTTTCTTCTGGTCTTTTTGCGGTGGTAATCAGAACTGAGATTGGCTCATGGGCAATCTTGGCTTGTACGAGGCGTTTAGATGGAGGATGTTCAAAGGTGGACAGGAACCGAACGCACTTGCTCGTTTTCCAAGGGCGGTTGCTGAGGATCGACCCAAGGAATCTCCTGGCCCTCTTCAAGTATTTTGAAAACTCGTGTCTTGAATTCGCGCGTTACTTTGCCCAACACATCCCGCTCCGAATTGCCGCTGGCCTCAATCCCGGCAAGATTCGCCACTCTTCCGATCACCGTCCCGTCTTCGTTTTTGTGAACGTAAACAATGCAAGCAAACACAGGAACGTTGGGCTTGGAATCACCAGTGATCCCAAGTGAATTTGGATTATCAGAATTCGGCTGCATATTCATATTAGGTTTTGAGGTTTCCGGAAGCATTTCTGGGGCCAATTCTTATGGAAATTGTATCAAAGTCAGCAAGCGTGTGGTCCAAGAACTCGAACGAACCGACAGTTGCTGAATTCTCTACAGTTGCGAGCTCGTAGCAAAGGTAATCTTTTTTTCTAGTACCATACTGTTACAATAGGCAATATCCCGAGCCTGGAACTGTTCCAGGTTCGGAACTTCGCCTATTCCAACAGCACGCTCCTAGTATCTGTGAAATGCCCGAAGGATGCCACTAGTTATGCAGTTTTCGGGAAGAGCCGTGCTTGGCCGCTCAGGCCAGCACTGAAATCGTCGTGCACCGGCAATTGATTCGCTGCCCG
>JACZTO010000063.1 GCA_022573655.1 Pseudomonadota bacterium | reverse complement strand
TTCCGAGGTTCCGCGAAGGAGGAACTGGATAAAGTTTATATTTTGGAATGGTTACACCCTCACAAACGAGTGCATCAGGTCATATAGGACGAAAACGCCACAGTGCCAGCCCGTGCCCGAAAGTCGGTTTTGACATTGACGACAGCCACCATCCCCTCGTCGACTTTCTTTTGGGCACGCTCTAACGCCGGCCGGATATCTGCCGGCTGCTCCACGTATTCGCCATAGCAGCCCAGCGCCTCGGCCACCTTGTCGAACCGGGTATAGCCGAGGTCGCGGCCAGGCTTGTCACCGTTCGGATCGGCCGTCCAACCGCCGTTAAGGCTGATGACCACCAGCACCGGAATTTTATGCCGCACGGCGGTATCCAGTTCCATGGCATTCAATCCAAATGAGCCGTCCCCGTGGACGACAATGACTTGTTTGTCCGGCTTTGCGATCTTGGCGCCAAGCCCGAAGGGCAGGCCAACGCCCATTGTCCCGAATGGACCGGAATTCAGGCGATGGCCCGGCGCAAAGGTTGGCATCGATTGTCGGCCATAGTTCAAGATTTCCTGCCCGTCCACCACCAGGATTGCGTCGCGCTGCATGAAGTTTTTGATTTCCTCGCATAGCCGCAACGGGTGTATCGGCTCGGCGTCCATTGCCGGGTCTCTCCCTCCCTTGGAGCGCTTCGCCGCATCGCCGTCGGCAAGCATTTTCCGCCAGGGCGCAAATCGCTCCGAATCCACTCGGCCGCCCATGCCTTCGAGCATCTGCTGGAGGATCATCTTGCAGTCTCCCACGATTCCGATATTCACTTTTCGTGGAGAGGAGGCGATTTCGTCGGCATCGATGTCGATCCGGGCAATCACGGCATTCGGGCCAAAGCGCGGCGGCGCGGCGTGGCCGATCATATAGTTCATTCGGGTGCCGATGATGAGGATCAGGTCGGCGTCGCGGAAGGCCGAGGAGCGCATGGTGAGATAGGACAGGGGATGATCGTCCGGCAGCACGCCGCGCCCCTGGGGCGTGGTGAAAAAGGGAATGCCCGCCTTTTCGACAAAGGCCTGCAATTCGCTCCACGCCTGTGACCACAGCACGCCACTGCCGGAAATGATAATCGGCTGCTTTGACTGTCCGAGCGCAGAGATCAGCTCGTCGATTTGCTTCTGCTCGCCCATCGGCCGCGCGCCCAAAAGCGGGCGGCCGCTCAGGCTCCAATCCACCTCGTCTTCCGGAATTTTCTCGTAGAGGAGGTCGCCGGGAAAATCGAGATAGACCGGCCCCGGCTTGCCGCTCATCGCTTTTTGGAAAGCGTTATTCACCTGCTCGGGGATCCTTTTCAGGTTGTAAATCCGGTCGCACCACTTGGTGCACCCTTTCATGATGGCGATTTGGTCGATTTCCTGGAAGGTCTGCTGGCCAAACCGGCTGATCGCGCTGGAGCCGCCAATCGCCACGACGGGGGCACAATCGATCAGCGCGTTGGCAAGACCGGTCGTCAGGTTGATCACGCCGGGACCGCTTGACGCCATGCAGACAGAGGGTCTCTGGAGCAGGCGCGAATAGGCCTGCCCCATAAAAACCGCTGCCTGCTCGTGCCTGACGTCGATCGGGCGAATTCCCTCCTTGATGCACGACGACTCGGTGAGGATCATCGGCCCGCCCATCAGGAAAAACAGGACTTCGGTGCCTTCGTTTCTGAGAGAGCGCGCAAGGATCTCCGAGCCTGTCAATCCCGCCATCGTCATTCCTCCTAAAATTCCGGATATCGCCAGCCAAACTGCCGGTTCTTGTAACCTTCCGGATCGGCACGATTGTTATAGTGCATTGCGCGTAGCAGGAAACGATTGCCGATGCGCCACTCACCGTTAAGGTAATACCCGGAGCGATTGTCGATTTCGAGCAATGGTGTGATGAACGGATCCTGGCCGTCCCACCAGTTCCCTGGCTGAATCAGCGGTACCGGTGGCAGTGGTACCTCGTCTCCGAAGCGTGTCTGGCGGTTGTGGACCGACCATCCCTTCCACGATAGCAAGCCGCCCGCGGGGTCGTTGCCGTAAAACACGGCAGCCTGCAAGGAAAATGTGTGCGCGCCGCCCAATAACGCCAATGCCCGGCGTGATACGGACGCCTCGGCACCGACAGTCCGTAGTTCCTCGCCAACCCAGGTATTAATGGCGGATGGGTTGATCGAGTAAGGACTGCGCCAACCGGGATCGGTATTCTCCAGCGATATGCGAGGATAAAACGCGCCGAGTTTGACTCGATAGCGAGTCGCGCTTTGTGTGAGGGGTCGCCACTCGAGGTAGGCCTCGGTCAGGTCGACAACGGCACCCATATCGTCGTCGATTAGCTCGGCGACAATGTGTGCATCAAGCGTATCGGTCAGTCGCGTGCTGATATCGGCAAAGCTGTATCCCAACGACAAGCCGTCGTTATCAGTGTCGAAGAGCAATTTGCCAGCTGAGCCATTAGTCCAGGACGGGTGCCCGGAAGCATCCGTGAATTTGATGTCCACGCCCCATTGCATCGCAGTGCGGGACGGCTCGGAATTGGCATGCGCCATCGGGGTGAGCAACGCCACGAGGACTAAAGCCGATTGAATTTGATTACGTACACACATAGAGAACAACAATCTCTAGACCGGTGCAAATTTTACGATCGAACAATAATGACGAGCGTGATGAAGCGCACAAAATGACAAGAAGCGCGCCGGTCTGATTGCTACCCGTGGGACCAGTTATTGTTGTCGTCGGAGCCACCCGGCGACAGACCCATGACATCGCCTTCTGCGCTGATGCCCAGCCCCAGTGCGGTTCGATTGGCATATGAGAAATAGGCCGATACCTGGTTGATCTCAAGAATTTGGCCGTCGTCAAAGCCGGCCTGGCGCAGCTCTTCGATGTTGTGCGCATCGATCGATGCCGGGTCAAGCGTCAATTGCGCCGCATAGACCAGCCCTGCAAGTTCTTTCCCCGAGAAACATTTCGACGGTTGGTGATCTTCAAGTGCCTGGTAAACCTCAGTTGCGCGCGCCTCATTTTCAAGTAGACGGGCAAGACCGGCGAAGTGGTGATCGACGCAGTAACGGCAATCATTGAGCATGCTGACGTACACACCGATCGTTTCCAAATACGATTTCTCAAGTGTGTTCGCCGAGTGATGCAACACCACCTTGTACAGGGTCATGTGGCCCTCCAACGTATGCGGCCGCAGACTGTGGGCGAGCATGATGTTATCTACATTGTCGTCTGGGCCCTTGATCCGTGCGTACAGAGTTTTGAGTTTGCCGCTTGCCTTTTCATAGGCAACCGTTGTTATCCAGGTCATAGCTCGTTCTCCGCGGGCGTAGCTTAATCACTCCTGCCGCCCCTATTGTGCCATCCGTGTCAAAACGATGCAGGTCACACTAAAAACCTCGATTGGTTAACACTTCCGGGAAGTTTTTCGATATTTGCTGGTATTAACGGCCGCGGAGTGCCAAGAAAGGGGCTCATTACCGGAGAGCTGTCATGGCCTCGCATGCCAAGCATAACGACACAGACAACAACGTTGACTACCGCCTGCTGAATCGCTTGAGCAACCTGGTGATCTGTAGCAGCTGCCTGCGCAGTGGAATTATCACGCCGGTGCCACAGGTAATTTCTGACCGCCACGTCCTGACAAACGAGTGTGCCGAGTGCCGCTTTGAAAACGCCCGTGGCAAGAGTTACCGTCGTGCGTTAGGAAAATTGCTAACGCTACCTCGGCAATGCCACAATACGGGAGATGGCTAAGCTCTATTTCTACTATTCGTCGATGAACGCTGGCAAGACTACTGCGTTGCTGCAGTCCAGCTACAATTACAAAGAACGCGGTATGAAGACGCTGGTTCTGGCGCCATTGCTTGACGACCGTTACGGAGTCGGCAAAGTAAAATCGCGCATCGGCCTCGAAACGAATGCGACGTCATTCAAGATGGATGACGATCTCTTCACCGTCGTGACAGAGCAAGACAACATTGACGCTCTGCATTGTGTCCTGATTGACGAGGCGCAGTTCCTGACGCGCGACCAGGTTTTTCAACTCGGTGATGTGACTGACAAGCTGAATATCCCTGTCCTGGCTTATGGCCTGCGGACGGATTTTCGGGGAGAGCCGTTTGAAGGCAGTAAGTACTTGCTCGCGTGGTCAGACAATCTGAAAGAGATCAAAGCCATCTGCCATTGCGGCTCCAAAGCGACCATGGTTATACGTCTGGACAGCAACGGCAAGGCAGTAACAAAGGGTTCGCAGGTCGAAATCGGCGGTAACGACCGCTACATTTCCATGTGCCGCAAGCACTTCAAAGAGGAATTCTTCGGCTGACTGCTTATTGAAGGGTCGGCAGATTTTCGGACGCGGCCGCCATTAGATCGTCGGTGGCAACGGGCATCACACTGGTGTTTTCCTGCGCAAGCAGATTGCGCATGTCTTCAAGCGTTTTCATGATCACTGTGTCAGCGAATTGATCTCCACTGAGCTGCACGCGTGACGTCGCGTGCGGATCACTGAACCTGATCCGATGGTGGCCGACGGTAATGACGTCGTCGTGAATCAGCACATAATTTGAGATGCGTTTCGAGTTGACGAACGTTCCATTGGTGCTGTTCAGGTCCATCAGGAACGTCGACGCGCCATGCCGTACCAGCATCGCGTGGTGGCGGCTGATGAAACGGCTTTCGATCGAGATATCATTGTGTTCTGACCGGCCCACCAGGCATCGCGATTTCCCCATGGTCAGCTTGCTAATGCCTTTGCCGTCGATGCTGACGATCAGCTGCGGCGGTTCAATGTCGTCTTGCCGCACATCATTCTTATCCCAGGTACCTGATGGCAGGGTGGGGTGTTCGATTTCATTTACGGCAACGGGCAACTTTCTTGCCCGAGCCAGCGCAAGCAATGCGATTCGATCGGTAATGCCGGGCCAGCCCGCTGACGCCTTCCAAAGTTCGCCACAAACCTCGTCAGGAAATATGAGTTTCGGATTGTTCGCACCGGCGGCGCGCAGCTTTGAATGCAGGAAATCCTGCGTTTCATTTCGCGTCATTGGACGCAAGTGGAAATCGTGAAGAATACGCTTCGACATGGGTTCCATGGCAGGCACGGCCATCATCGTAGCGAGTGAACGGTCGCTCACCAAGACCAATTTCAATGCTCTGCAGGTCTGCACACGTAAGGCCGCCAGTTCACACAGGGCACGCAACGCGCTGGGATTCAGATCATGCGTATTCTCAATAATCAACAAGGGTGGTTCGCCCGACGCAGCCTGTTGCAATACAAAAACTCGGACCAGGCCCAGAAGTTCGTTGGCCGAACTCAATTCGACGTCATAACCAAAATGGTGCATGACAGATATCAGCAGATTGGTGGTGTTCAGCCCCGTGCCGTCGACGACAGCCACTGCAGAATCACCGTGCAGGGAATCGACAAAAGTACGGATAAGGGTCGACTTGCCGGACAACGATGGGCCTTGCAGGAGTGACAGTCCTGTCGGGTTGTCGCAGGTATTGCGAAGGACTTCGAGCGCAGCTTCAGCTGCACCATAGGAAATAATTTCCAAGGGTTTCCCGTGTGTTGGGAAAGGCTGTTGCAGAAGTCCGGCTGCCCCTAATTCCATAAATCAAAGCTCGCAATCATCAATGTCGCGTTAAGGTGGTATTGTCAGGTTACGGTCTCTTAATCTTTTATAAAAAATCCGACCGGGTAGTCAGTCTACGGTCAGGCTTGGGTTGATGCAAACCAGGATTGTTCTATAAGCTTGGTTCTTCGGCAATACACAAGCATTAGTTAGAATTAACATTCTAAAAAGATAATAATATATTGAGATATAAGGTTAATATTGTATGAGTGACCGACTGTTGGTCAGCAGCGATAGAGCGTAAGGCATTGACTGCAAAGCTATCAGCCGACGACCTCACTTTGATTCGCGGCGAACGTTGCCTGTTTCAAGGCTTGGGGTTTGCGCTAAATCCTGGAGAATTGTTGCTGTTGCGAGGTCAGAACGGTAGCGGCAAGACCAGCCTGATGCGTGCAATCGCGGGTCTGCTAAGTCTGGAGTCCGGCGAGATTCTCTGGGGTGGCGAGCCCGTGTTACAACAACGCCAACTTTTTCACGGTTCGTTGGTGTGGCTTGCGCACAGCAGCGGGCTCAAAGCGGATCTGACGCTTGTCGAGAATCTTGAATTCGAGCGGGCATTGCGCCCACAGTCGGTTCACGAGCCCGAACATGTGTTCGAACGCCTGGGCATTGAGCGCCTGAAGGGACTGCCGGTACGATTCCTCTCCGCCGGGCAACAACGTCGAGTGGCATTTGCGCGTATGTTGCTTGCGGATGTGCCGCTTTGGCTACTGGATGAGCCATTCACCAATCTCGATCAGGATGGACGCGAACTCGTCATCGAACTGACCGAGGAGCATCTCGCGAGCGGCGGCCTGTGTGTAATGTCAGCACATCAGGATGTCGATATTGCGGCAACCATAAAGACGGTCTCCCTGTGATGAGTGACAACGAGGCTCAACAACCTGCCATTCTTGCGGGCCTGATCGCAGTTATACGGCGAGATCTGTTGCTGTCGTGGAAACGTCCCGGTGACGTGTTGAACCCGTTGTTTTTCTTTGCCATGGTCTGCACCCTGTTTCCCCTTGCCGTTGGCCCAGGCGCCACGCAATTGATGTTCATCGGCCCTGGAGTTCTTTGGGTGGCGGCATTGCTGGCGACCTTGTTGTCTCTTAATTCTTTGTTCGTGTCCGATTTTGAAGACGGTAGCCTGGAGCAGTTGCTGGTGAGTCCGCAGCCGTTGCCAGTACTGGTATTGGGCAAGACGATCGCCCACTGGCTCTGCAGCGGTGTGCCGTTAGTGTTGGTATCACCTTTACTCGCGGCGACCTATCGCATGCCAACTGGCGTCATCGGGGTCATGATGCTGACGTTGACTCTGGGCACTGTGTGCCTGAGTCTGCTGGGCTCGATCGGGGCCGCACTGACAGTGGGTCTGAATCGCGGTACTGCGCTGCTAAGCCTGCTGATTTTGCCATTGGCGATGCCAGTCTTGTTATTGGGCGCGAATACTGTTTCGCTCGCCGCTGATAACGAAATGTATTCGACGGGTATATGGGCGCTGGGGGCCTATGCGGTTGCCGCTTTAAGCCTGTCACCGTATGCCACCGCCGCCGCATTACGCATCAGTAACGAGTAGAATTCTCAGCATGTGGACGTTTTTTCATCGCTTGGCGTCACCGCCGCACATCTATCGACTGGCCGCGATCTTCGCGCCATGGTTGCTGTTTCCCGGTCTGGTGTTGGTTGCCTATGGGACTTACGGTGGCGTGTTTGTAGCCCCCACGGACTATCAGCAAGGCGACGCATTTCGCATTATCTACGTGCATGTTCCAGCCGCGTACTTGTCGATGATGGCGTATATGATCATGGCTGTCGGTGGTGGCATAGGTCTGATCTGGCGCATTAAGCTGGCACACACTGTCGGCGCCGCGGCGGCGCCGCTCGGCGCTGCGTTTACCTTGCTGGCATTGCTCACGGGCTCGATCTGGGGGCGTCCGATGTGGGGTACCTGGTGGGAGTGGGGCGATCCGAGGCTGACCTCCGAATTGATACTGCTGTTCTTGTACTTTGGCTATATGGCGTTGCGGGCAGCGATCGACGACACGCTGAAAGCCGACAAGGCTTGCGCAGTACTGGCACTCGTCGGTGTCGTCAATGTAGTGATTGTTCACTACTCTGTCGAATGGTGGAGTTCTTTGCACCAGGGGCAGACGCTGCTGCGTAAAGGCGGTCCGGCGATGGATCCCGCAATGTTGTATCCCTTGCTGGCAATGATTCTCGGCTTTACATTGATATTCGGCGCGTTATTGTTGCGCCGCGTTCGCACTGAAGTGCTGTATCGCGAGCGCCGCACACGTTGGGTGCGGGAAATGATCATGGCCGGGCAAGGAGGCAAGTAGTAGGCGGTCACGATGGGCAATTACGGTGCATATGTCTGGACTTGTTTCGCACTTGCGCTCGCCGTTCTTGTCTACTCGGACTGGAGCGCACGCGTGCGGCACAAGCGCGTTTACCGGGATATCGAAGTTCGCATCAAAGCGCTTGAGGAGCGTGAATGAAACCAAGGCAACAAAGAATGCTGGCGGTAGGGCTGGCGGCGCTGGGTATCGCGATCGCGGCGGCGCTGACACTGCAGGCGTTCAAAGACAACATG
>JACZTO010000062.1 GCA_022573655.1 Pseudomonadota bacterium | reverse complement strand
AGCACGAACGGTGCCGATCAGGAACGACGATCAGCGCCAACTGCTGCAGGAGATCAAGGCACTCGTCAAAGGAGGCTCCTTGATCCCGGCAGAACTCAATTACGTGCAGCAATTGAATCGTTACCAGCGACAGCTTCGCAATGCGGGTCTGTCGAAGCTCCACGGTCTGCGGCATGCCTATGCGCAGCAGCGTTATTTGGAGCTCTCCGAACTGGTTTGCCCAGTGGCGGGTGGGTTGCCATCGAAAGAACTGAACCCTGCACAACGAGCACGCGACCATGAAGCGCGAGCCATCGTCAGCAGCGAACTTGGCCACGCTCGAGTTGAAATAGCGGCTGTGTATCTAGGTCGATGAAATCTGTGCGTGCATCCTTCGCCTTGCTAACGCGGCTCGTGCGTCTTCGCGACGCACCCGCGTATCTCGGCATGGACCGCAATCGATTCAACTCCGATCTATTTTCCGGCTGGCGATTTGCTGTTCGTTATTGTAGCCATATACACGGTTGCACCGTCAGGAAACATGGGAGAGAAACTGCATGATGACTCCCACATACTTTGGCCTGCTTGCCGAATTCGGCGAGGCGGAAATTCCTCTGCAGCGTGTGTGTGAGAAGTACTTTGGCCTATCTGTGTCCAAGGCGAAAAGACGTGCTTGCCTGCAGCAATTGCCGATACCTGCATACCGTGTCGGATCTCAAAAATCACCATGGCTTATTAGCGCGGCAGATCTTGCCAAGCATATTGATCAACAGCGACAGCTTGCAACAGATCAATGGGCTGGCATGAATTGAGAACAAAGCTGTCCGTCCGATAATCCGTCGTCAACTAACTCACGCAGTGCGTCATCGGTGCGTCACGAGTTTACTCAATCTTCATAATAGACTGATTGAGTTGCCGATTTCGAATTCTATGCATCCAATCCATCATGGGGGCAATACAAATATTGCCCAGCCTGAATTTTTGATTGTCCATATTCATAGTTTATTCATATCAGCGGGCAAAAAAAGTTGACGGTAATGTCAGCTCTTGTGTGGCTGAAACGAATTCCGACCGCGTCGCCGCCCTTTCTTTCGCCGCGTGGGCTAGTAATCCCGGTCGGCGTATTCTGCTTTGCGACGCTTAATGAAATCCAGTAGCGCCTCGTCGATGGACGGATCCAGTTGCGGCGGCTCATACTCTTTGAGCATTTTTTTCCAGCTTGTATTGGCGCGCTGCGCCGCGTCCTGCGAGCCTTCCTCCTCCCACTGCTCGAAACTATTGTTGTCGGCGGTCGTCGAGCGGTAAAACGCGGTCTCGAAATTCGCTTGCGTGTGTTCGGCACCCAGGAAATGCGAGCCGGGACCAACCTCGCGAAGTGCGGCCATCGCCTGACCATTTTCGGACAGGTCTATGCCTCCAAGAAGCACGCCCAGCATGTTCGCCTGGTCAACATCCAGAATGAATTTTTCATAGCCGATTGTCAGGCCTCCTTCGAGCCAGCCGGCGGTATGCAGCATGAAATGCACACCTGCCAGTGCGGCCGTCTGCAGCGTGTTCGCCGATTCATACGCAGCCTGTGCATCGGCAATTTTTGCGGCGCACAGCCCGCCACCGCTGCGGAACGGAACTCCCAGCCGACGGGCAAGTGCCGCGGCGGCAAACACCACGAAGCTCGGTTCCGGGGTACCGAACGTCGGTGCGCCCGACTGCATGGATATTGCGGCCGCAAAGGTGCCGAAAACAACTGGCGCACCCGGCTTAACCAGCTGAATATAGGCCATCCCGGCCATGGCCTCGGCCAGAATCTGCGTGACTGTCCCAGCGACCGTTACCGGCGACATGGCACCGGCCAGGATGAACGGCGAAATCATTGTTGCCTGGTTGTGTTGTGCGTAAACCGTGGCGGCGCCGAGCATTGTTGCATCGAACGTCATCGGCGAGTTTGCGTTGATCAGGCTTATGATTACCGCGTTGTTCTCGACGAAGTCGTCGCCAAAAACCAGTTTGGCCATAGCAACGGTATCCTGCGCCCGCCCACGTTCGGTAACCGAGCCCATGAAGGGTTTGTCGCTGTATTTCAAATGGCTGTACACCATATCGAAATGCCGTTTGTTCACGGGAACATCAACCGGCTCGCAGACCGTGCCACCCGAATGATGCAAGCCGGGGCTCATATAGGTGAGCTTTACGAAGTTGCGGAAATCCTCAATGGTCGCGTAGCGCCGACCGCGGTCGAGGTCGCGCACAAACGGCGAACCGTACGCGGGCGCCAGGACCATGCGGTTGCCACCGATGATGACACTGCGTTGCGGATTTCTCGCGTGTTGTGTGAATTCGGCGGGCGCTGATTCTTTAATGATGGAGCGACACATGTCGCGCGGAAAGCGCACTCGCTCGCCGTCAATATCAGCACCTGCAGCCTTGAATAAATCCAGCGCCTCTGGAAATTCTTTGAAGTCGATGCCAATTTCTTCGAGTACCGTATCAGCGTTGTACTCCAATAGCTCGAGGGCGGCCTCATCGAGCAGCTCATAGCAGGGAATTTTCCGATCGATGTAGGGGATTTCGACCACAGACGAACGCTGCCGGGCAGCGCGTTTCGCATTGCGGCCGCCCATTCTTTTTCGACGTGATTTGCTGCTCAATGTTTCCCCATCAACAGCCGGCGTGCACCAGCAAGGGCGTTACTGCTGTTACGATTGCACCTCCGGCAAGCTGGAAGCGACATTGAGCAATGTACAGGCAATGACTGACAAACAGCAAGACATAGGGCACAAAATCGGCGAACACAATATCCAGCTTCTGGGTCTGGACATACACCACCCGGTGTTCGTGATATCTGCGCTAATGACTGTCGCGCTTGTGGTTGGAACACTGTTGTTTCAAGAGGCGGCCAGCGGTTTTTTCAGTGCAATGCGAGTCTGGATTACGACCACGTTCGACTGGTTTTTCATTATTTCCGCCAACCTGTTCGTGATCATATGCATCGGGGTCGCGTTTTCCAAACTCGGGACCGTGCGTCTTGGCGGAGACGGCGCACGACCGCATTACAATTATGCTGAGTGGCTGGCGATGTTGTTTGCCGCCGGCGTCGGCATCGGCCTGATGTTCTTCGGTGTACTGGAACCCGTCACACATACGCTGCACCCACCGTTGGGAATCGACCCCGTGGACGTTACGACAGCCAGGGCGGCCGGCATGTCGGCAGCGATTTATCATTGGGGTCTGCAGGCCTGGGCTATTTACGCCGTAGTCGGTTTGTCACTGGCGTTTTTCAGCTTCAACCAGGGCATGCCACTGACGCTGCGGTCTGCGTTCTATCCGTTATTCGGCAAGGCCGTCTGGGGTCCTTTGGGACATGTCGTCGATATTCTGGCGGTGCTGGCCACGATTTTTGGACTCGCAACATCGCTGGGTTACGGCGCAAAACAAATTGCCGCGGGCCTCAATTACCTGTTCGGACTGCCTGACAACGCCAGCACGAGAATCATGCTTATTTTTCTGATCATCAGCGTAGCGCTGGGTTCGGTCATCGCGGGCCTTGATAAAGGCATCAAACGCCTCAGCGAATTGAATCTGGGTCTGGCAGCCGGACTGCTGCTGTTCGTATTGATAGCCGGGCCGACACTCGTCCTGTTGGGCACCATTGTCCAGGCAACGATTGACTACGCGGTTTATCTGCCACGCCTGAGCAATTGGATCGGGCGTGACGATTCTGCGTTCCTGCATGGTTGGACAACATTCTATTGGGCATGGTGGATCGCTTGGTCACCGTTCGTCGGAATGTTTATTGCGCGCGTGAGTTACGGGCGCACCGTTCGCGAATTCATTATCTGGGTGCTGATTATTCCAACAATGATCGGCATCGTCTGGATGTCAACGTTCGGTGGGACCGCGCTCGAACAGTTACTCGGCGATGGCTATCGCGGGGTCGCTGATGCCGTGCCGGAACTTGCACTATTCAAGATGCTCGAGGGTCTTCCCTTCACTGCATTGGTGTCCTCAATAAGCATTTTTCTTATCGCGCTGTTCTTCATAACCTCGGCAGACTCCGGCTCGCTCGTCGTGGATACGATTACCGCGGGAGGTAAGATGAATGCGCCCGTTCGGCAACGCGTATTCTGGTGTTTGCTGACTGGCCTGGTAGCGACTGCGCTGTTGCTGGGTGGCGGCATGGCATCATTGCAGGCGCTTACCATTTCGGTGGGCCTGCCGTTTTGCGCTGTGCTTCTGATAATGTGCATCGGCTTGATAAAGGGATTGCGTGAAGAACAACGACTCGGACCAACTAAGTGACCGAATTCTAGCCGCTGCTATCGGCGTAGTGCATCGGACCACCGCGCGACACCGGAAAACCATAGCCATAGACGTAAACAACGTCGATATCGCCGGATCTTTGCGCGATGCCCTCGTCGAGAATTTTGCGCCCTTCATCCACCAGAGCCGAGATCAGCCGGTCAACGATTTCCTCGTCCGACAACTCGCGACGTTCGATACCGAATTCACCGGCCGCCCGCTCGATAATCTCTGCAACGGCCGGGTCGGGTATTGGCTGCCGCTTGTCATCGTAGGTATAAAATCCTGCGCCGGATTTCTGCCCCAGCCGCCCCATCTCAACCAGTAAGTCCGGAACTCGATAGGTCTGCGGATCCCCTTTCATTGCATCGCTCAGCGCCTGGCGCGCTTTGTAGCCGACATCGAGTCCTGCCAGATCGAATACGCGCAGCGGACCCATCGCCATGCCCCAGTCCTGCATTGCATTGTCAATCTGTTCGGGTGTCGCGCCTTCGAGCAGCAAGAGCTGGGATTGCTTGCCGTACGGACGCAACATGCGATTGCCTATGAAGCCGTAGCAGACACCGGAAACGACCGGCACTTTGCGAATTTTTTTCGCCAGCCGCAATACTGTCGCCAGTACATCGTCTGCCGTCTTTTCGCCGCGAACAATCTCCAGCAATTTCATGATGTGCGCAGGGCTGAAGAAATGCATGCCGATGACATCCTCGGGTCTCCTGGTCGCAAGCGCGATCTGGTCAACGTCCTGGTAAGACGTATTGGTTGCCAGTATCGCGCCGGGCTTGCACACCTCATCCAGTTGCCCGAATACCGTCTTCTTCAGATCGGGGTCCTCAAACACAGCTTCGATGACCAGATCAACATCCGCGAGCGCGGCGTAGTCCGTTGCTCCTTTTATGAGTGCGCGACAATTCGCCGCCGCGTCTTCTGTGAGCTTGCCGCGTTTCACGCTGCCGGCGTAGTTCTTGTCAATGATTGACAAGCCACGATCAAGCGCTGCGTCGCTGATCTCAATCATGGTCACGGGAATACCGGCATTTGCGAAACTCATGGCAATGCCGCCGCCCATCGTGCCACCGCCGATGATGCCGATGGAATCAATGGCCCGCAGCGGCGTGTCTTTCGGCAAGCCAGCCACCTTCGCGGCCTCGCGCTCGGCGAAGAACAGGTGGCGCATGGCAATGGACTGGGGGCTTTGCATGCACTCGATGAACAGTTCGCGTTCGATCGCCCTGCCCTCGGCAAACGGTGAATTTACCGCGGCTTCGATACACGTCACGATGTGCTGCGGCGCAATCTGCCCGCGCGCGCGTTTGCTGAGCTGGGCCCGATACTGATCGAACAGGTCTGGCTCCACATCCGGCACGGTCAGTTCGCTGCTGCGGCGCACAGGCGCGCCGTCAGCCACGAGTTCTTCAGCCCAGGCGATCGCGGCGTCATGCAGGTCACCGTCAACGATTTTGTCAATCAGCCCGAGTTGCAGCGCTTTAGCGGCGTCGATGGGAGCGCCGCTCGTGATCAGGTCCAGCGCAGCGGCCGCGCCGGCGAGCCGTGGCACTCGTTGCGTCCCGCCCGCGCCGGGTATTAAGCCAAGCTTGACCTCGGGCAGCCCCACCTTGGCCGACTCCACAGCGCAACGATAATGAGCGGCCAGTGCCGTTTCGAACCCGCCCCCCAGGGCCGTACCATGCAGCGCCGCAATGACGGGCTTCACGGAGGCCTCAATGGTATCCAGCACATCCGGCAAGTACGGCGTCATCGGGCCTTTGCCGAACTCAGTGATGTCCGCGCCCGCGATGAATGTGCGGCCCTCACAGAGAATGACCAGGGCCTTTGAGGCGTCAGTTTGCGCCGCCGTAATGGCATCAAGCAGACCCTGGCGCACCGCCTGAGACAGCGCGTTGACAGGTGGATGATCGACGCTGATGACGCCGATCTCGCCTTCAAGCCGATAGTCAACGGGAGAAGTCATGTTCATACCTTACTTTCATGTTGCGTGGGTTATACTGCACGAATGTACCGGCAACTCACAGAACAGGCTGAGAAATATCTCAGGTCGCTGTACCAGCAGGACGATATCGCAGGTGAGCTAAAACGCAAGCTTGCGGACCTGATGGCCTGCGGCGAAGCCAACG
Organism: Pseudomonadota bacterium; assembly: GCA_022573655.1. Lineage (GTDB taxonomy): Bacteria > Pseudomonadota > Gammaproteobacteria > Steroidobacterales > Woeseiaceae > UBA1847. The sequence goes on along the minus strand of JACZTO010000062.1, from coordinate 1,839 downwards.
CGGATGCCGCGTGCCGGGCGCTGCTGCTGAGTCGCAGGACACTGCAGCGACGACTGCTGGCCGAGAAGACGAGCTTTCAGAAAATCCTGCAGGAAGTTCGCGCAGAACTTGCCGTCAGTTACCTGAGTGATGAACGCGTCAAGGCGCTTGAAGTCGCCATGCTGCTCGGATATTCGAACATCAGTTCATTTACGACAGCCTTCAAGTCCTGGTACAACATGCCTCCGGCCGAATACCGGCAGCGATTTCTGACACTGTCGTAATGTAATCAATACGGTATCGCCGCAGCGACCGTTACCCACTTCTCATCGACCACCTGGTACAGATTGAGATAATTGCTCGCCACATGCTTGGTTGCACTAAACGATAGCGACGGTCCGCCGAATGGATCTTCGTAATGCTCGATGGCCTCGAGCGCGGCCAGCATTTTCTCGACCGTGAGATCCGGGCCTGCAGCAATCAGCGCCCTCACGAGAAGATCGGCTATCACATAGCCAATGACCGACTGCGCCGCAGGTTCATCGCCGTAGGTTTGCGTATACGCCGCATACCACTCGGCAATCCACGGATCCTTTATTTCCTCGTTGATGAAATCCGGCACAAAGAAAGGTGCCACGGCATAAAAGCCGTTCATGCCACCGTCCGCCGCTGCTGGAATTTCCGGCAGGTAAGGCACCATGTTGGCAACGATCGCACCTTGCCAGCCCGCATCGCGAGCGGCGGTGTAGAGCAGAATCGTATCTTTTATGAACGGGCCGAGGAACAGGAATTCGCAACCCGAATTCTTGATTTTCGTAATCGTACCGGTGAAATCCGTCTCGGACCCCTTGTGACGACCCACGTACGTAACGGTCAGCTCAAGTTCCTCCACCGCCTGCTCAAACCCCAGCTCGATTTCTGCGCCGTAATCGGTCGCCATCGTCTGCAGGCAAACATTCTTGTAACCGTAGTGCTCCACCATGTAGCTGATGCCGCCGCGCGCCTGGTTGCGATAACTGACGAAGTAGCTGAATTTCAGCGGATGCAGCGGTTCATACATCGACAGCGCCGCCGTCAACGGAAACATACTCGGAACATTGGCTGCGAACATGCGCTCGAAGACCGCATTGTTTTGTGGTGTGCCCATTGCGCCCAGCATGGCGAAGATTTGGCCGACATGGATGAGTTTGTTTGTCGCCTTAACAGCCAGTGGCACCTGGTACTGCGAATCTTCGACGAGAAATTCGATGCTTCGGCCATGAACACCCCCTGCAGCGTTCACTTCTGCAAAACGCATTCTGATGCCGTTGGTCATTGGCACACCCCAGATCGCGAGATGTGCGGACAAGTCAGTGTGCGAACCAATTATTATCGTGTCTGCGGTGACCCCGCGCGGCAAATCGGAGTTCGCGGACTGATCGCCCCCGCCGCATCCCGCAACAATCAATGTGAAGATCAAGAGCAGAATTTTTATCGCATCCATCATGTTGATTTCCCTGGCGCCCGCATTCATGGGCTGTACATCGATTCGATGAGTTTACTGTATTTCTTGCTGACGAAATTGCGTTTCAACTTCATCGTCGGCGTAAGCTCCTCGTCCTCTGCCGTCAGTAAGATGTTGATAAGGCGAAATTTCTTGATTGACTCAACGGAAGAAAACCCTTTGTTGACCTGCTCGATGGAGTTGCCTATGAGAGCAACGATTTCGCTGCGACCGCACAGCGACTTGTAGTCGGTAAATGGAATGGCGTTGGTCTGTGCATAGTGTTCGACATTTTCCCGGTCGATCATGACCAGGCACGTCAGGAATTTACGCTTGTCTCCAATAACAACGGCATCCGAGATATACGGCGAGAACTT
>JACZTO010000027.1 GCA_022573655.1 Pseudomonadota bacterium | reverse complement strand
TTCGCAGCCGATGTATGTTTTTGTCTGCACGGGCACGTGCACAACCCCGAATACCGGGCGATGGTTGTCAATCAGCGCGATATTGACGGTGAACTCGCCATTGCGATTGACGAATTCCCGGGTGCCGTCCAGCGGATCAATGAGCCAGTAGCGTTCCCAGGCGCTGCGCTGCGCGAAGTCCGGTAGACTTTCTTCCTCGGAAATAATCGGCATGTCCGGAGTCAACCGTTCGAGACCCGCAACGATGCAGCGATGTGCCGCCAGGTCCGCTTGCGTCAACGGTGATTCGTCCGCTTTCCTTTGCACCTCGAAATCGGTCGAGTAGACTTCGAGAATCGCATGGCCTGCTTGCTCGGCCAGCGCGACAACGGGATCGATCAGTGACTTCATGCACATTACCAGCAAGGTTTTCAGGGCGCGCAGTATAACAATGAATTTTGACCCACAAACCGCGCTGCAACATGCAGAGACGTTATTGCTCGATATGGATGGCACGCTGCTCGATCTCGCGTTCGACAATTACATGTGGGGGGAACTGGTCCCGCGTCGATACGCTGCTGCGAACGGCATGTCATTTGAAGAAGGACGTGACTACATGCTCGAACTGTATTCGGGCGTCCAGGGCGAACTGAAGTGGTATTGCCTCGATCATTGGTGTGGACAGCTCGGAATCGACGTCGTGCAAATGCATTACGACGTGAGTTATCGCATAGGGTATTTGCCCGGGGCACTCGAATTCTTGCGCCAGGTTCGTGAACGCGACGTCCGGGTTCTGCTGGTCACCAACGCGCATCCGGATACGCTCGCCCTGAAGGATGCAGTGACGGGTCTTGGTGACTACTTTGACGGTCTGTACAGCTCACACACTTTTGGCTATGCCAAAGAGCATCAGGATTTCTGGCGCGCGCTGCAGGATGAAATGGGCTTTGATCGCGAATCCACCCTGTTTATCGACGATAGTCAGCCAGTACTCAGGAGCGCGGACGCATACGGTATCGGCATGCTGGTTACCGTAACGCGACCCGATTCAACTGCGCCGCGGGCGTCGTGACCTGTCACCTCCACCTGGCCTGCCACGCTTGTTCGGCGGGCGTCGCTTGCGCGGTTTCGGATGCACAAGCTGTGGCAGGTCTGCAGGGTCGTAGCTGGCCACCGGGATTTTGTGGCCAATGAACGCCTCGATTTCAGGCAAGGACATCACGTAGGTTTCGCAGCCGAGGCTTAACGCATCGCCTGCTGCGCCAGCGCGTGCGGTGCGGCCGATACGATGCACATAATCTTCCGCCTCATGCGGCAGATCGAAGTTGACGACGTAACTCACGTCCGGAATATGCAAACCACGGGAAGCCACATCGGTGCCGATCAATACGGGCAGCACGCCATTTTTAAAATCCGCGAGCATGCGCATGCGCTTCTTCTGCGGCACATCACCGGAGATCGCGCTGGCGTGAATGCCGTTCGCTTCGAGGTAGTCCTGTACGCGTTCTGCTTCGCGCTTCATATTGACGAAAACCATGATGCGCGCTTCTCCCATCTCGCGAACGAGGCCAACGAGCAAAGGCATTTTGTCTTCATTGGACGGAAAGTAGATTGCCTGCCGCACCCGGTCGACCGTGACGGTGTCCGTTTCAATGCGAATCAATTCCGGTTCGTTCATGTGCTCGTAGGCAAGCTCGAGGACGCGTTGCGATAGTGTCGCGGAGAACAACATATTCAGGCGTTTTTCGGGGCTGGGCAGTTTCCGCAGCAAATAGCGGATGTCCTTGATAAAGCCGAGGTCGAACATGCGATCTGCTTCATCGAGAATCGCGACCTGAACCTGATCCAGCTTGAATACACCCTGTTTGAAGTAATCGATTATGCGTCCGGGCGTTCCGATCAGCAGGTCGACGCCGTTCTCAAGAGTTTTGCGCTGTTTCTCGTAGTCTGTGCCACCAAAAGCGAGGCCGATCTTGAGCCCCGTATGTTTGCCCAATACCTCGGCGTCTTTGGCAATCTGAATGGCAAGCTCGCGAGTTGGCGCAAGCGCAAAGACGCGTGGTTGACGTTCGGCTTCAGGATCTCTGCCGACGGTCAATACACGTTGGTAAGCGGCGACAAGAAATGCGGCAGTCTTGCCCGTGCCAGTCTGCGCCTGACCCGCAACGTCACTGGGTTTCAGGGCAATCGGCAGTGCAATTGCCTGGATGGGCGTGCAGAATTCGAAGCCTGCATCGCGGATGCCTGCCAATACACTTTCGTGCAAGGGCAAGGAGTCGAATCTGACATCAGTCAGATGATTATCGGACATAAGACAAGAACCAGAAAATATACGTGAAAAGCTTGCAAAATGGCTCGCGAAGCGTTCAAATTGGCAGTAATTCGAAGCGACAGTCGTCGCACCCGCCAGTTTCGTTTTTCATCGATCCAGAAAGTAGCCGGAAACAGCCGGCAATAAAGCTGCGACATAGTGCCTGATAGTTCAGGCAGCGTCATCCGTTTTTACAATGTTCGTTCGCCAGAGTAGCCGGCAACGGACAATATCAATTATTACCAACCACTTCATCTGGAGGATGTAGCCAGTGAGCGATCAGATTACACACACCTCGGACGGCAGTTTTGAAGCCGATGTCTTGCAAAATGACAAGGCAGTCCTGTTGGATTTCTGGGCCGAATGGTGCGGGCCATGCAAAATGATTGCACCGCTGCTCGACGAGGCAGCGACCGAATACGCCGACAAACTGGCGGTTATGAAGCTAAACGTGGACGAAAATCCGGGCACCGCGCAGAAATTCGGCGTTCGCAGTATTCCAACACTAATGCTATTCAAAGACGGTGCCGTTCAGGCACAAAAACAGGGGGCTATGTCGAAATTGCAATTGACAGAGTTCCTCGACACCAATATCTGAGAGAGAGTACTTGAACACTACAGTAAAGAATCGATCCAATCGATCGGGCAATAAAGGCAAGGGCAATCCGAATCGCCGCCGCCGCCGCCGGCCACCTCAGCATGACTATCCTGATGATGAAGGATCGCTGGAGATAATTCCGCCGGATCAACTCGAAAAAAGCAAGAATGTGATGAACCTGACGGAACTGAAGAGTCGTCCGCCTGCTGCACTTATCGAACTTGGCGAATCGCTGGGAGTGGAGAATCTTGCCCGCTCACGTAAGCAAGACGTCATATTCTTAATCCTCAAGGCGCACGCCAAGAATGGTGAGGATATCTACGGCGACGGCGTACTTGAGATTCTGCAGGATGGCTTCGGTTTCTTGCGCTCATCGGATAGTTCTTATCTCGCTGGCCCTGACGATATTTACGTCAGTCCGAGTCAAATTCGACGTTTCAATCTTCGCACGGGCGACACAGTCTCCGGCCTGATTCGTCCACCGAAAGAAGGTGAGCGGTACTTTGCGTTACTAAAAGTCGGGCAGATCAATCACGATGCTCCGGAGAACGCACGCAGCAAAGTCTTGTTCGAAAATCTGACGCCGCTTTTCCCCACGCAGCGCATGACGCTCGAACAGGGCAACGGCAGTACCGAAGACCTGACCGCACGCATAATCGACATGATCTCACCGATCGGCAAAGGCCAACGTGGCTTGATAGTGTCGCCGCCGAAAGCCGGTAAGACAATGCTTTTGCAGAACATTGCATCGTCGATTACCGCCAACAATCCTGATGTCGATCTGATGGTGTTGCTCATAGACGAGCGCCCGGAAGAAGTAACGGAAATGGAACGTACAGTGCGCGGCGAGGTTATCTCATCAACGTTTGATGAGCCTGCAAGCCGTCATGTGCAGGTTGCGGACATGGTGATCGAAAAGGCGAAACGCCTTGTTGAGCATAAGCGCGACGTCGTTATTCTTCTCGATTCGATCACGCGCCTGGCACGCGCGTACAACACGGTTGTGCCGTCGTCAGGCAAGGTGCTGACCGGTGGTGTAGATGCGAATGCGCTGCATCGTCCGAAGCGGTTTTTCGGGGCAGCGCGTAACATCGAGGAGGGCGGCAGCCTGACTATTCTTGCTACGGCTCTTGTAGACACGGGTTCGAAAATGGACGAAGTGATCTATGAAGAATTCAAGGGCACCGGCAATATGGAGATTCACCTGGATCGCCGTATTTCAGAGAAACGCATCTTTCCGGCGTTCAATATCAACCGCTCGGGTACGCGCAAGGAAGAGTTGTTGACAGATCCCGATGAGCTGCAGAAATTATGGATACTCAGGAAAGTACTGCATCCAATGGATGAACTTGCAGCGATCGAATTCCTTCTCAACAGGCTGAAGGATACGAAGACGAACGCGGAATTCTTCGAGGCAATGAAGAGATAACTCTTCCCCCGAGGTTTTGAGTGATCGATACGGATGCAGTTATCGTCGGCGCCGGACCCTGTGGCCTGTTTCAGGTCTTCGAGTTGGGGCTACTCGGCCTGAAATCTGAGCTTGTCGACTCCATCCGGCAGCCCGGTGGTCAGTGCACCGAGCTCTACCCTGACAAGCCGATTTACGATATTCCCGCTATTCCGATCTGCACCGGCGAGGAGCTGACCGAGGCTTTGCTCAAGCAGATCGAACCATTCAATTGTGGTATGCATCTTGACGAAGAAGTCACCGTTATCAGGAAGAACGGTGATGATACGTTTTACGTGGAAACGAGTGCCGGCACACAATTTAACGCCAAGGCCGTTGTTATCGCCGGAGGCGTAGGCTCTTTTCAGCCGCGACAACTTCGGGTGCCCGATGCCGAAACATTCGCAGGCAAGACGCTGCATTATCGGGTATTGGACCCACAGCAGTTCTCAGGCACACGACTGGTTATTATGGGCGGCGGCGATTCGGCGCTGGACTGGGCATTGGAGTTGGTCAATGTTGCTGCGCACATAACTTTGGTCCACCGCCGTGATGAATACCGCGCGGCGCCGGCTTCGGTCGACAAAATGCGCAAACTGGTGGCGGCCGGAAAAATGGACGTGATTGAGAAAGCCAAGGCTACGGCGCTCGACGGCGCGGATGGCTCGATCGACTCGGTCACGATCCAGCCCAAGGACGAAGAGCCGGTTGATATTGCCGCCGACCATGTATTGGTGTTCTTCGGCCTGGCTCCCAAGCTCGGCCCGATCGCAGAATGGGGCCTGGACATCAATCGCAAGACGGTCAACGTCGATACGGCAAATTTTGAAACTTCCACGCCGGGAATCTATGCGATCGGCGATATCAACCACTACCCAGGAAAGAAAAAACTTATCTTGTGTGGCTTTCACGAAGCAGCATTGGCGGCTTTTGCGATCAAACAGAGAATAGAGCCTGACAAGAAAGTCCACGTACAGTACACGACGACCAGCCCGCTCCTGCACAAGCGACTGGGCGTTGAAGACTGAATCCAGGAACGAGTCCGAAGCCACTCGCCGTCCGGCCGGGGGGCGTACAATTACCTGACGTGCGACCGATTTCCGCGGTTGCCACAGTCTAATGGTGAAGCAGCCGGAGTAGTTCGAATTGACGGTGTACCTGGACGACAAAAAGCTTGTAAAACAATTACTTGCCGGCAACGAACAAGTTTTTGATCGTTTCTTTCGCGAAAATTTTTCGCGCCTTTATCGCTTTGCGCTGGTGCGATTATCCGAGGACCCGGAGGCCGCGCGCGAGGTCGCGCAAATCACGCTGACGCGCGCAATACGCAAACTCCATACCTATCGGGCCGAGGCAGCGCTGTTTACATGGCTGTGTGCCATTTGCCGCAATGAGACCAGCAACTGGCTGGCAAAGCAGGGGCGCTACCGCGAGCACATTGTGCTGACGGAAGACTTTCCCGAGGTGCAGGCTGCAGTGGATTCCTTTCAGGCGCCAGAGCAGATGGACCCCGAACACCATTATCGGCGCATTGAATTGCTGCGGCTGATTCAAGTCGCGCTCGACAAGTTACCAGCCCGCTACGGCGATGTTCTGGAGTGGAAGTACATTGAGGGAAGATCGATCCGGGAAATCTCAAGCCGGCTGGATATCGGGCCTGAGGCAACGCAGTCATTGCTGGCACGTGCCAAACGAGCATTTGCGGAGGTGTACTCTGCGCTGACCGAGGGTCATGAGCGAGGACAGGGTGAGTTAGTGAAACCATGAGTGAGTTCAAAGAAGATCCACAGGTTGAGAGTGGCGATGCGCTGGAACAGTTGCTGAGCAATGCAACTGTTCGGCCGGTGCCCGATAGTCACAGAGTGTCTGCCGCACGCGACGTAGTACATGCAGAATGGCGCAGAGTTTGCGCCGGGCGCCGCTCAAGGCGACGCGTAACGAGGTTCGCCATCGCCGCATCCGTGCTCATTGTCGTCTTTTCAGTCTTTGGCTTGTTCAGGACATCTGGCGTCCATTTTGTGCAGGTTGCTGCGATACAGAAGAGCTTTGGCACAATCCATTGGTTAAGCGAGCGGTCGGTATTGGAGCCCACAGCAAGCCTCGCGAAGGTGCATGCCGGGCAGACGATAGTCACGGGCGACGAGAGTGGCATCGCCCTTGCCTGGATTAACGGCGGCTCTGTCCGGCTCGACGAAAATACGAAAGTGGAATTTCAGGATGAAAGCTCGATCGTGCTGCATTCGGGGCAGATTTACTTCGACTCGCAACCGGCAGAAATAATTGGCGGCACAAGCGCTTCTGCTGCCAATGCGTTCACTGTTATCACGGTCCAGGGGTTGGTTACGCATAAAGGCACACAGTTCATGGTTCATGTTCACGCTGATACGTTGACGGTTAGCGTGAGGGAAGGGCAGGTCTCGATAGATGGTCCGTATTACGACAGCGATGCGCGGCGCGGTGAACAGGTCATCTTCAGTGGGTCGCGAAGTCCGACGACTTTGAGAATTAACGCCTATGGAGGCGCATGGAAGTGGATTGGACAAACCTCCCCACCCGTTGACGTCAATGGCAGATCGGTGCATGTTTTCTTGGAGTGGGCTAGCAGAGAGCTGGGTCTCGAACTGAAGTTCTTGGGCGATACAGTGAAACAGGCGGTACATGCCGAACGCCTAATAGGCATAGGTCGCATCGACAAACAGCCAGAGGCCGCTTTGAAAATGTACATGCCAACGACGGCGTTCACCTGGCGAATTGCAGAAGGAGCGATTTACGTTAGCGATAGCGAATAGGCTGCGGTGCCAGCTATTGGTGCCGCTGTTGCTTGTAGCGACGGTCGCCGTGGCCGTCGACGGGCCGAGTGCGGGCTACGTCGGGCTCAGAGTCGCTGACGTTATTGATGCATTTCGCGACGCAGATCATCCATTCGTTTACAGCACCAGCCTCGTAGGTGAGGAGCTCGTTGTCGAGACCGAACCAGAGCCCGGCACGCCACAGTTCCTTGTCACGCAGATATTGCGGCCGCATGGACTAATGTTGCGTACCGAGGCGGGCGTTTATCTCGTCGTGAGGATTCCCCGCAACGCTTTGCCTGCAAGCGACGAAAATCCTCTCAACGATGAGTCGAGTTCAGCAGTGCCTGCAATGGAAATGGTTGTTGTTTCCGCCAGTCGATACGAAATATCCCGGGATATCACGACATCGAACTTCGGACTCGACCGGGTGACCATTCAGAACATGCCGGATATCGGGGAAGATCCTATCCGCGTCGCGCAACGTCTGCCAGGCACTGCCGCTAGCGGCGCGTCGGCCAAGACTCATTTTCGCGGTGGCGATGAGGGTGAGGTCGGTATCATGCTGAACGGCCAATGGTTATTCGATCCGTTTCACGTTCGCGATTATCAGAATATCTTTAGTGTTGTCGACGCCCGCGCAATTCAAGGAGTTGAGGTGTATACGGGAGGTTTTCCCGTCCGCTATGGCGATCGCATGAGTGGCCTGATCCTGATGGATTCGCAGGCGTTCGCAGAGCCTCGGCATACGGAAATCGGGCTAAGCGTATTCAACACATCCTTCTTGTCGGCTGGCTCCAAAGAACGCCACAGCTGGGTGGTGTCGGCACGACGTGGCAACCTCGATCTGGTTATTGATTCCAAGTTCGGCGAGCCAAACTATTACGATATATTCGTGGAATACGCCTTCGAGTTTTCGCCCGATACACGCCTGTCAATTAATGCACTGTATGCGGACGACAAGATCAATCTGATACTCGAAACTCAGCCAGACGAGCGCGACCAAATCACTAGCGATACGCGCAACGCACAGTTCTGGCTGCGCCTTGACAGCCGTTGGTCGCCAAGCCTTGCCAGTACGACAATTTTCTCGGCTGTCGACTATTCCAATCGACGCCGTGGCGATGCGAATGATATTGAGAAAATGGTTGCGACGGTAGCGGACGATCGCTACATCAGCCAGTTCGGTTTTCGGCAAGACTGGGTATGGAGCCCATCTGAGAAATCTTTAACCCAATGGGGAATCCAGGCGACTGCCGGCACGGCCGACTACTCGTACGTCGGCGACGCAGAGTATTTCGGGCTGGAGGCGCTGTACCAGGGCCAGCCGAAGACCATAAGTCGGTCAGTAACGGCGCAACCAAAAGGCGGAAGCTATGCGGTTTACGTATCCAATCGCTGGCGGCTCGCGAATAAAACAGTCTTGGAGTGGGGGCTGCGTTGGGACGACCAGACATACACCGATTTGAGTTCCGATGCGCAGTTGAGTCCCAGGCTGAACGTGCTTTTCAGGCCCTGGGAGAATACCGAGCTGCGCCTGAGCGCCGGGCGGTACTTCCAGTCACAGCCCATTCAATCACTGCAAGTCGAGGATGGTATTGACCATTTCTGGCGCGCACAGCGTGCTGACCATCTAATCGCAGGCATCAAACACCTGACTGACAATGATACGTCGCTGCGACTGGAAATCTTCTACAAAGATATTGCGCATGTACGACCAAGATTCGAAAACCTGTTCAATCCGTTGGGATCCATGCCCGAGTTGCAAGCTGACCGTACGCGTCTGGACCCGAGTAGCGCCCGATCGCGTGGGCTGGAATTATCCGCAGTGCGGTCTGCTGGACCACTGGACTGGTGGGCTTCGTATACATGGTCTGAGGTCACTGACAATATTGACGGAATGGACGTGCCGCGGAGCTGGGATCAGCGACATTCGGTGCAAGGTGGTTTCGGTTGGCAGTCCGAGAAATGGAATTTCTCTGCTGCCGCCAGTGTGCATACGGGCTGGCCAACGACAAACCTCGAACTGGTGGAGGAGGGTACCGACATTAATGGTGAGCCGATCCTGGTGGCGATTCCCGGGCCCAGAAACGCCCAGAAGCATGGCATCTTTGCCAGCGTCGACGCCCGCTTGAGTCGAAAGTTCAAGATGCAACGCGGGTCATTACTCGTGTTCCTCGAAGTAACCAACGTCCTGAATCGCAGCAATGAATGCTGCCTGGACTGGGATTTCAATGAAGACCCGGCTAGTAGTGATGTGCTGGAACGTGGCGTCGACCTTTGGATGCCGCTGTTGCCGGCGATCGGTGTTCTCTGGCAGTTCTGACGTCACAAGATCATTGTCGGTATGCGCAATGAACCGGTTGCGCTGCGATAAACGTGCAGATGCTCGCCGGCGCTCATCTCGGTTTCGTCAATCAGCCCTGCGGCGCGCTTGTATATCGAGCTGGCGAGCGAGCTATTGGCATCGGAGTTCGCCTCACGCTGCGTGAGCACAAATGGAATGGATTTTGTCAGAAACAGCAGCAGTCCGGCCTGCCAGCCCGAATGGTCGTGAATGTGCACTACGTCAACCGGCGGCATCAGGCAATACGCCGTTATGGGCGAACGCACGACTGGCCCGACGGTCACGTTATTCAAACCGTCCAGGCGTCTGGCAAGAGCAGTATTTCTGACAATCACATACTGTTTCAATTCCAGTTGCTGCAACGAATCGATAAGGGCCACGAAATTCTCTGCCGTGAGATTGAAGGATTTCTCAAGATTGATGTGACCTACATACATATCATTCCTCGGACTGTTCAGCGATCAGATCGGCAACTGCCTGCCTGACTCTTGCTGATGAATCGTTCAGCGCCAGGGTTCTGATGCCGTTTATGTCTGAGTCCGGGTGTTCAAGTACGAGTTGGTATGCCTCCTCTCGAACAGCCGCATCTGGATCCAGCAGCAGAATCAGGGCGGCATCCAGCACGAGCGGGTCATCGATAGCAGACAACAACGTCAGACCGCGAACTCGCTCGCGGGAATCTGCACTGCGCGTCATCTCAAGCGCTGTATCGTAGTCATTCTGCGTCGTCAGCAACTGCAGTCGAGCATTGACATCGGGCGTGTGTCCCAGGAAGACAAACAGGCGTGCAGAGTTGGAATCGCGCTGGTTTTCGATCAGCACATAATTTTCGTCGCGCAATTCATGCCTGACCCGGGCGTGCAATGAATCGTCCGCCAGGGCGAATACAGCAAAAAGCAGCGCGAGGCCGGCAAGGGCCTCGCGCCACAGCGGGGCAGCCAATCTATCCACCTTCTTCGAAGAGGAAGCAGCTTTCGATGGCTGTCTGGTTCCAGCTTTCTTCCCGCGCGAGCACCTCGTATTTGAACGTGTCACTTTGCGCGAGGAATTCCGCCGGTATTGTCATCGCAGTGACATCTGGGGGGAGAATGACACTGAGAATGCTGACAAACTCGTCGCCGTCCGCTGTTTCCAGCTCGGCCTCGACTACGACTTCATAATTGACAATAGTAATCTCGGGTAATCCCTGCGGGGAACCAAGGCTCGGGTGCGTCATTGTCACCGCGACCCAGGCAATGACCACAACACCACTTACCTCAGTAGGTTCGTAGTCATTGTCTTCATCGTCGCAATGTGTTGCAAACTGCATACCGTTGACGGTCGGGTTCGGGGGTGCAGGCATACGGTGGGTAATTTCGGTTTCACTCTTGAGTTCGTCGCCTTCCAGCGTTCTGCCCGAGATTTCATAAGTGCCTTCGGGAAAACGACTGAAAAATGTCGCCGGTGGCAACTCATCAAACGTCGGTTCTGCGCTTTCGAAGAATATCTCGGTGAGACCCTGGCGGCGCAGGCGACCGCGCACTTTAATACTTAGCACACGACGTTCGTTCATGTCCTCAATCCTCAGTCGTTTCCACGCGTCGCCGTCAATCAGCGCATGGATGCCGAGATCACCGTCTGTATCGTTTAGTTCGAAAAAGACTTCGGCGACGTCAAACGGTATCTCTTCTTCGTCATCGTCGTGAGCAAATACAGCAGTGGGTGCGGCCAGCAAGGCGCTAACGCCGGCACAGAGACCTAAGAGTCTGGGGTTCATGTTGTTATCTCCTGACAGGGCGGGACTCAGTTACCCATAAGACAGGGCACTGTCAGAAAATCGGTCGTTTCGGGTGCTGTATCGCGATTTTTATTCGACGGTTTTCTTATGCACCGGTAAGTCATCACCAATCTGAAACCACGGCTGTTTATCTTCGGTCCAGATATGGGCTCGCAATACCGGTGCTGTCGGCTCGTCGAGGCAATTCAATGAGAGGTCAATGTCGCCCGGACGATCTTTGTTTTCATAAGTCATTGACGATCCACATTGCGCGCACACGCCACGTGTTACGCCGGCAGACGAGCTATGCCAGTGAATTTCGCCCAGTACGACATTGAATGACGATCTCTCGTAGGTCGCCCAGGCAACTACGGGTGCGCCCGCCGCGCGCTGGCAGCTCTCGCAATAACAAAAGCAGGCAAACTTCTCCGGCCCATCGACCTCGAATTCGATCGCCCCGCAATAACAGTGACCCGATACAGTAGCCATCCCTCTAATCCTCGAAGAACTCGACGACTCCCCGGTCCAGGCAGTACTCGGCGCCGACTATCCGCAACTCGCCATTGTCTATTAGCGTCTCAAGGATCAACGAACCGTGCTTAAGCTGTTCAACCGATGCACGCACGTTTGCGCGTACCGCGTCCCTGACGACCCCGGTCGCCTCATCATCCTTGTGTTCGGCAAGGACAGGCTCTACAGCTGGCCGTATGCGATCAACAATCGCGCGCAGGTTCGGCGAGCGGTGCGAATCCTTTAGTGCAAGCTCGTTGAGTGTCGCGATGACGGCACCACAATCGGTGTGGCCGAGTACGACAACCAGCTGTGTTTTGAACTGCTTGGCGGCGTATTCGATGCTGCCAATCTGCGACGGCGCGACAATATTGCCGGCAACACGAATGACGAACAGGTCACCGATGCCCTGATCGAAAATCAACTCCGTTGGTACACGCGAATCCGAACAGGCCAGAACGATGGCGATCGGACTTTGTCCATCGGCTGCACCGGTCTGATGCGTGCGATTTGCCAGCGCTTTACGATCGACGTCGTCACTGACAAAGCGACGATTGCCCTGGCAGAGACGCTCCATTGCTTCAGCAGCCGAAATTATTCCCAACTAACACCTCCAGAGGCGATCAAGCGGCAAACCAGCGGTGTAAAAATACGGGCGTCCCGGCATCGAAATCAGTCTGCTCCCTGGGCAGCTCAACATATCCGTCGCTCGCTGACAAGGCGGCGAAATCGCCGGACGTATTGGTCTTGACGGGCATTGCGAGCACCTGGCCTGTGGCGTTGGAAATCAGCCGAACGGGCTGAAAACATGTGAGATCAGGTTTGAACGAAATAGCAGCGGCAAGCGTCGCAAACTCTGGGGTGGATTCGGTTCTGCCGGATGCTTTGCCTAACGCCGGAATGACATACTGGCGACAACAGACCAGCGCCGATACCGGGTTGCCTGGCAGCGCAAAAACGACCTGGTCGTCAGGGCCTTTGCCGAACCACAATGGTTTGCCAGGTCTTTGACTGACTTTGTGAAAAATGACTTTGACACCCAGGTCTTCAAGCACTGCCGGCACATGGTCTGCCTTGCCCATCGACACACCGCCACTGAGTATCAGCACGCGGGCTGCGTTCAGGTGGATGGCGAGTTGTTCACGCAGAACGTCGATATCATCGGGCAGGTGGTTATGTGCGCAGCTGGCGTAGCCGTGCTCACCGAGCATCGATAAGATTGCAGGCCCATTCGACAAGCGGATTTGGTGCGCCTCGATAGCGTCGCCGGCCGGCACAAGTTCATTGCCGGTCGAGATCACTCGAATCACGGGGTCGCACGCAACAGCGACGTCAGTCAAACCACACGAAGCGATAATCGCAATGTCCATCGGCGTGATGCGCTTGCCGGGCGTCAGCAGGTGCGCGCCGTCTGCGTAATCCGAGCCGCGTGGGTGAATGAACTGCTGTGCTTTGGCAGCATAATCGGCTTCGATATGCGCAACCTCGTCTGCAATGGCAATGCGTTCCACCGGAATCACGCAGTCCGCGTGCATTGGCAACGACGCACCTGTCATGATTTCAATGCACTTGCCGGGCTCCAGAGTCAGAGCCGCGTCGCCGGCGGCCTGTGTTGCTTGTATTTCGAAGCTACGCGCGCCAGCGGCGAAATTCGCGTGCACCAACGCAATTCCATCCATCGTGACGCGATCAAAAGGCGGCTGGTCTCGTTCAGCACGCACTACCTGGCGCAGAATTCGCCCTGTCGCATTGTCTGCGCTGACCGATACATCAGGGAAGACCGGCATAGCGGCCAATACGGCTTCGCTCGCTTCGGCCGCAGTCAACACGGCCTGTTCAGGCCCTTTCCCGGGCGATTGCGCGGTGTCCGATGTCGCGCCGGCAATAGACACCCTCCCAGTCGATTTTGTCGACCGAGTCGTACGCGCGCTGTGCAGCATCTGCAACGGTGTCCCCAAGACCAACGACACACAACACGCGACCGCCGCTGGTCACGACACCGTCCTCGTCCAGAGCGGTACCGGCATGAAAGACCTTCTGTGTGGCGCTGTCCGCCTCGTCGAGGCCGCTGATCGGCTTACCCCTGGCGTAGCTCCTGGGATAGCCGCCCGCGGCCAGCACAACACCCAGCGCGGCCCGGGAATCCCAGTCAGCGGATTGACGTGCAAGCGACCCGTCCAATGTGGCCGAACAGATAGCCACCAGATCTGATTTGAGGCGTGTCATGATCGGTTGAGTCTCGGGGTCACCCAGGCGGCAGTTGAACTCGATCACTCTGGGCGTTCCGTCCGGCATGATCATCAGGCCGGCATAGAGAAAGCCGAGATAATTTCGGCCCTCAGCACGCATGCCTTGCAGCGTCGGTCGAATGACCAATTCCATGATGCGTTCTTCAATTTCGGCCGTGACAACCGGGGCCGGTGAGTAGGCTCCCATACCGCCGGTATTGGGCCCGCTATCGCCTTCGTCGCGCGCTTTGTGATCCTGCGATGTGGCAAGTGGCAGAATCGCTGTGCCGTCGGTGATAATGATAAAGCTGGCTTCTTCGCCATCGAGAAATTCTTCTATGACAATACGCGCACCGGCGTCGCCAAAGCTGCCGCCGTGCAGCATGTCAGTTGCGGCCGCTTCGGCTTCTTCCAGGGACATAGCGACGATAACGCCCTTACCTGCGGCAAGCCCATCCGCCTTGACGACAATTGGCGCTCCCTGCTCACGGATGTAGTCCAGAGCCGGCTGGAGGTCAGTGAAGTTCTGATACGCCGCCGTCGGAATGTTGTGACGCGCGAGGAAATCCTTCGAAAACGCCTTCGATCCTTCCAACTGGGCCGCTGCTGCTGTCGGCCCGAAACAGGGCAGGTCAAGTTCGCCAAATCGATCGGCGATACCCGCGACCAATGGCGCTTCGGGCCCAACAATGGTCATGTCCACGCCTTCGCGCTGTGCCAGGCTAGCAAGCGCTTCTATATCATCCGCTGCGACAGCGATATTTCGAATATTGTTTTCTCGCGCGGTACCGGCATTACCCGGCGCGACGAGTACTTCGTCAACAAGAGTTGATTGCGCGCACTTCCAGGCGAGTGCGTGTTCCCGACCGCCGTTGCCGATGATGAGAATCTTCATAATTCGCTAAGTTACCTTAATGTCGGAAGTGGCGCATGCCTGTGAATACCATTGCCAGACCGTGATCGTTCGCAGCTCGAATAACTTCATCGTCCCGCATTGAGCCGCCCGGCTGGATAATGGCTGAGATGCCACATTCCGCCGCCGCGTCGATGCCATCGCGGAAGGGGAAGAACGCGTCCGAAGCCATGACGGATCCCTCCACCCGGAGGTTTTCATCAGCAGCCTTGAGCGCCGCGACTTTGGTGCTGTAAATACGGCTCATCTGTCCGGCGCCAATGCCGACTGTTGATCTGTCTTTGCAGAAGATAATGGCGTTCGATTTGACGTATTTGACCACGGTCCATGCGAATAACATGTCCTCTACCTGATCGGCACTCGGGGCGATTTCGGTGACGACTTTGAGATCGTCAGCCGTAATGACGCCCTGATCGGAGTTTTGAACGAGAAGACCGCCAGATACTTTCTTGAAATCGAAGCCGGCAACAGCAGTGTCCGGCCAGTCACCGGTCTCAAGCACGCGTATATTCTTCTTTGCTGATATTACGCCGGCAGCATCGGCATCGACTGCCGGTGCGACTATGACCTCGACAAACTGGCGCTCAATAATTTCCTGCGCGGTCTTCGCATCGAGTGGTCGATTAAACGCAATAATGCCGCCGAAGGCCGACGTTGGATCCGTCTTGAACGCTTTTTTGTATGCATCGAAAATATTGCGAGCGACCGCAACACCACATGGATTTGCATGTTTGACGATCACGCAGGCTGGCTCGGCGAATTGTTTGACGCACTCAAGCGCGGCGTCGCTATCGGCAATGTTGTTATAGGACAGCGCTTTACCCTGAATTTGTTTTGCGGCGGCCAGTGATCCTGTCGTTGCCCGCTGGTCGACATAAAATGCGGCATTTTGATGTGGGTTCTCGCCGTAGCGAAGAATTTCGGAACGGCCACCCGAGTACAGGAAACGCTCCCCGAGCGCGTCATCACCGAGGGACTGCGACAGGTACCGGGTGATAGCGGTGTCATAGCTGGCGGTGTGAGCGTAGGCCTTCGCGGCCAGGCGGCGGCGCTTTTCGAGCGAAAACTCGTCGTTCTTGAGGTTTTCGAGCACGGATTCATAGTCGTCTGGGTCAACGACAACCGCAACCCCATCATGATTTTTCGCAGCAGCTCGAATCATCGCGGGCCCGCCGATGTCAATATTCTCGATTGCATCGTCGATGGTTGCGTTGTCGCGCGCAATCGTTTGCTCGAACGGATACAGATTGACGATAAGCAGATCGATAGGCTCTATTCCGTGCTCGGCCATTACTGCCTCATCGATGCCGCGACGGCCCAGCAACCCGCCGTGAATGACCGGGTGCAGCGTTTTGACGCGGCCGTCCATGATCTCCGGGAAGTTGGTTTTCTCGGCGACCTCTATTACGTCGAGGCCGGCATCACGAAGTTGACGACAGGTTCCGCCGGTCGAGATTATTTCAATGTCGAGTTTTCTAAGGCCTGAAACAAAAGTAATCAGGTCACGCTTGTCAGAGACACTGACCAGCGCACGTCGTACGTTCAACATGGGTACACCTGGGCGGGAGTGGAGAATACCGCAACGGCTCCTACTGAATAAGAGAATGAGTCCTGAGTTTCTTGCGCAACGTGCCGCGGTTGATGCCGAGTATGCTGGCGGCCTGGCTTTGATTGCCGTGCGTATAATCCAAAACGGCTTTCAACAAAGGCCGTTCTACTTCACCAATGACAAGGTCGTACAAATCACCAGGGCGGTCGCCGTTCAGTGATGTGAAATACTGATTCAACGCGTCTTCTGTGTGTTTGCAAAGCGGTTTCTTGCCACCTACTGACGTGAGCTTGCTGCTCTTATTGTTGTTCTGGGCCACGATAGTCAAATCCAATTGCTCTCGCTCGAAATTCGAGCTTCCCTCCCCAAGCCCCAGGAAAATCATGCCGCCAAAGAAACTCCCCCATCCTGCTGGTCGAAAAATTTCCTCGTCAATCTGATTTGTTCTGAAGCACTATCCACACGCACCACCTGATGACGAAATACCTCGGCATTTGCCAGGCTCTTGCAGTACCAGGTTAGATGCTTGCGAGCCACTCGAACCCCGGTCTGATCCCCATAAAATCGGTGTAGTTCGCCCAAGTGGCCGAGCATAATATCACGCAATTCGTTTTTTTCCAGCCGTGTTTTTGCGGGACCTGCAGTTAGACATTGTCCAAGTTCGCGAAATATCCATGGGCGACCCTGGGCAGCACGACCGATCATCAAGCCGTCACAATTCGTTAGGCGTAGAACTTCAAGCGACTTCTCCAGAGTTGAGATATCGCCATTCGCGATTACGGGTATCTTAACGGCGTGTTTTACACGCGCAATTGTGTCGAATTCGGCGGCTCCTTTGTATCGGCATGCGCGAGTTCGGCCATGAATGGCCAGTGCCTGGATTCCTGAATCCTCTGCAATGCGGGCAATAATTTCTGCATTGCGGTGCTCAGGGTCCCAGCCGGTTCGAATTTTCAGCGTGACGGGAACGTCGACCGCCGAGACGACACCCGTGAGAATCGATTCGACCAGCTTTTCGTCCCGGAGTAGCGCTGAGCCGGCATGTTTCCGGCAGACTTTTTTCGCCGGACAACCCATGTTGATGTCGATGATCTGGGCGCCGCGCTTTACGCAGGCACGGGCCGCGATCATGAGTTGTGCCGGCTCCGATCCCGCGATTTGCACGACGACAGGTTCAGCATCCAGGTCAAGGTCAAGGCGATGGCGGGATTTCTTGGTCTGCCACAAGCTGATGTCGGCCGTCGTCATTTCCGAGGTGGTCATTCCGGCCCCAAATTGCCTGCAAATGCGCCGGAACGGAGCATCTGTAACGCCGGCCATTGGCGCCAGCACGAAAGGACTTGAAAGCGTGTAGGGGCCTATTGTGAGTGGAGCCAGGTGCACGAGCTTACTTGAAATCCTCGATGGCACAGCGCAGCAGCTCGCCAGACAAGCGGTAGCATACATTCAGTTTGAAGCCCGTCGCGTCATCGGATGGTGATTGAATGGAGATGACCGCATTGAATGTATTGCCTGGCTGCACGAGCTTACGCGGGTCCAGGTCGTTAGCCAGGTACTCGGCGGGATCGAGCACGCGACTGCCAATCGTTTCTTCAAAGCGGTCGGTCAACGAAATGCCGATCAACGGATAGGGCAACGGCCCGTCGGATTTGTTGCCAATGCGCGAGTAGATCGTTAGCTCGGAATCATTCTGGTCGGTGCTGCCTTTCGTCGCTTCGAAGCGCCACCCGGTGATGTCCCAGGCCGGCTGCAACGGCCGTCCCAGCGCCCGGTAGATCGGGCCAATCAGGCCATTGAATGTGGGCATGGTTGCCAGAGCTTCACGAGACTGGTGCATGACCTGAATCACGAGTAGCAATATCAATACGACCAGTCCGCCAATCATGCCGCTGTTGATACCTGCGGATTTCGTCTCCCCTGCCTCGTTGGCCTTCGTTTTTCCCTTGGCCAGGAGATCAGCAGCATTGGCCATGTCTGCTTGACGCTTCATGTCGCTAAGCGTTGTGCGAACGACTTCACCCTCCATGACGATTTCTTCAAACCCAGTGCTGTCACCTAGTTCGTCAGCCGCAACTGGCGGTTCCTCAATGGCCTTGTCTTCGGCGTCTTCTTCGGCAATGACTATGGTTGACGCAAAGCCATCTTTGTCCTCAGTCGCCAGGCTTAACAGCTCCTGGTCGATCATCATGTTCATCGAAATTTCTTCTTCCGTCTGCGGCGCAAGGTCGAATTGGTCATCCGCCGCGTCGTTTGCTACGTCTTCGTCGGAATCTTCGCTTGTGAGTTCGTCCGGTTCTTGTGTATCGGGATTGTGTGCCGCTGTGTCTCCCTCATCTTCCTCCACAATATCCCGCACCGTTCCTGAGTCCTCCTCAGCAACGTCGTCAAATTCGTCAAGAATATCCTCCCACTCGCCGGGTTCACTGAGCGTGATTTCCGACAGTGCGTCGTCGACTTCGCTCTCGTCCAGGTCGTCGATATCGACAGTCTGTTTGACACTTTCAACACTGGATGACTCATCGTCCTGACCGAAGTCCTCTGGCAGAGGAGTGTTGTCGTCAAATCTGAGCTCTTCGATTGACGTTTCTACGATCGTTGCGGACAGGACTTCGTCGACTGGCGTCGCCGACTCAACGAGCAGTTCATCAACGTTTGACTCGCCCGGGCTGGCGAAAATTTCTGTGGCACTACCTTCCGTTGCTGATTCGGCGTCTTCAGCGTCGTCGACAACACGCCATTCGACACCCGTATCCTCGATACGAACATCCGCGCCGGCGAGTTCGTCCAGTGTCTTGAGTAAAGCGGCACTCTGCGCGGCCGAAATGGACTGCGAGATTTCTGGAGTCAGCTCGGGCAAGTTTGTGTTCGTGTCGAACTCGGTTGCGTCTGCCGGCATTTTCTCAGACAGGTTATCCAGCGCGTTGAACGCTTGTCCACAGCCGCCACAGCGTACGTCGCCCGCGGCCTGTTTCAGGACTTTGGCGCTTACTCGAAACGCTACTCCACAATCTGGGCACTGGGTATACATTGCCTAGCCCGCTCTCCGTGTTCCTGTCAGTCTCGTCCATTCCTGACCGTCTTGTTCCCTGAATACAGGTTCATCAAATTCTACCCAGGGTTCGTAGGCCACCATTACGTCATCGGCTTGTTCACATAATACGCCAGACAATACAAGCATACCGTGGCCGGCAAGGCTTGACGTGATGGATTCGGCATACTGGATAAGCGGCCTGGCGAGAATATTGGCCACAACCACGTTGAATATACCGACTATATCGTCGGCACTACCCGTTACCCTCAGGTGTTGCGCTACAGCATTTTCCGCCGCGTTGCGGCGTGTGGCAACGACTGCCTGTGGGTCGATATCCATAGCCGTGGCTGATCGACAGCCGAGCTTCAGGGCGGCAATCGCCAAAACACCACAGCCACACCCGTAGTCGAGCATTGATTTTCCCGTTAACGCCGCATCATCCAGCCATTCCAGACACAGTGCGGTCGTGGCATGTGTTCCGGTTCCAAAAGCGAGGCCGGGATCGAGGTGCACGATGACAGCATTGCTTTGCTCGACAATACTGTTCGTCGGACAAATCCATAAGCGCCGACCGAATTGCATCGGACCGAAATCACGCAACCACTCGCGTTCCCAGTCCCGGTCCGGTAATTCCTCGGTGTGGTGTGCAGGCAGGTACTTGAGGTTGAGTTCCGCTACAAGAGATCCGCACAGGGCCTGCAAATCGACATCCGCCGCAAAGAGCCCGGTAATCTGCGTATCGGCCCAGAGCGGCGTTGCGCCGGGCACCGGTTCAAACACCGGATTTTCTCCTGCGTCAGTCAGGGTGACCGAGTGGGCGCCGTGCCGGGTGAATATCATTTCGACAGCGTGTGGATCCAGCGCGTCGAGGTCCATGACAAATTGTTGCCAGATCACAGTCAGGCCACCCGCAGTCACACCAACCCGAGACGTTTCTCGAGGTAGTGAATATCTGTACCGCCTGCCTGAAAGGCCGCATGTTGGAAAATTTCCTGATGCAACGGGATGTTGGTCTTGATACCTTCGATGACCACCTCACTGAGCGCGTTCCGCATGCGAGCGACCGCGACGTCGCGGGTTTCACCATGCGCAATGAGCTTGCCGATCATTGAATCGTAAAACGGTGGAACTCTATAGCCGCTGTAGATATGGCTTTCGACACGAATGCCCGGGCCTCCTGGGGGGTGCCACAACGTGATCAGCCCCGGTGATGGCATAAAGTTCTTGGGGTCTTCCGCATTGATGCGGCATTCGATGGCGTGTCCCTGAAAGCGCACGTCTTCCTGTGCAATTTTCAGAGGCTCGCCGCTCGCGATGAGCAATTGTTGGCGCACGATGTCGATACCCGTGATCATTTCGGTGACCGGATGCTCGACCTGCAGACGCGTATTCATTTCAATGAAGTAAAATTCGTCGTTCTCGTACAGGAACTCAAACGTTCCGGCACTGCGGTAGCCGATATCCTTACAGGCCTGGACACACCGCGCGCCGATACGTTGCCGTTGCTCTTCCGTGATACCCGGCGCAGGTGCTTCTTCAATGACTTTCTGGTGGCGCCGTTGCATGGAGCAATCGCGTTCGCCCAGGTGGATCACATTGCCGTGCTCGTCCGCCAGTATCTGAAACTCGATGTGCCTGGGCTCCTCGAGAAATTTTTCCATATAGACGACATCATTGTTGAATGCTGCCCTGGCTTCGGCCTTCGTGACGGTAATCGCAGCTACCAGCGAAGCCTCTGAATGTACGACGCGCATGCCGCGACCGCCGCCACCGCCGGAGGCCTTAATTATGATCGGATAACCGATATCCTTGGCGAGTCGCATGTTTTCGTCTGCATCCTCACCGAGCGGTCCGTCAGATCCCGGTACACAGGGCACTCCCGCTTTCTTCATCGACCGAATGGCGGAAACCTTGTCACCCATAAGCCGAATCGCGTCGGGCCTCGGCCCGATAAAGGTAAAGCCACTGGATTCGACGCGTTCAGCGAAGTCGGCGTTCTCGGACAGAAACCCATATCCCGGGTGAATCCCGGTGGCGTCTGTGACTTCCGCCGCACTGATGATCGCAGGCATATTCAGATAGCTCTCGGTCGAGGCAGGTGGTCCGATGCAAACGGTTTCATCGGCGAGCAATACGTGCTTCAGGTTGTTGTCTGCGGTTGAGTGAACGGCGACTGTCTTGATGCCCATTTCGCGGCAGGCGCGCAGTATTCGCAACGCAATTTCGCCACGATTGGCTATGACTATTTTTTCAAGCATGTTGGTGCGGCCCGCTTAGTCGCCTTGACGCTGATCGATAACGAACAGTGTCTGCCCGAACTCTACGGGCTCACCATTTTGAATGCGTATCGACTTAATCACGCCCGAAACGTCGGCCTCGATCTGGTTCATCATTTTCATGGCTTCGATGACGCACAAAATATCGCCCTCATTGACTCGGTCGCCGACCTGGACATAAGGAGCGGCTCCCGGAGACGATGCGGCGTATACCGTTCCCACCATCGGGGCAGTGACTTCAAAGCCGTCTTCCTCCGGCTCAACAGGCGCGACGGCTTCAGCCGGTGCTGCTACAGGAGCAGGAACCGGGGCAACGACGGGCGCCGGTGCCGCAACAGCTATAGGTGCGACGGGTGCTCCTGGCGGATAGCGGCTGATGCGCACCGATTCCTCGCCCTCGGTGATTTCGATCTCGGCTATGCCGGATTCGTCCAATAACTCGATGAGCTTTTTTACTTTTCTGATGTCCATTACTTGTCCCCGGCATTTGCCACGTTTTCACTGGCGGCCTGCAACGCCAGCTCGTAGCCGTAAGCCCCAAACCCAAACAGGCAGCTCTTCGCGATGTCACTAAAATAACTGTTTTGCCGAAACTCTTCGCGAGCAAAAGTGTTGCTCAGATGAATCTCAATAAAAGGAATCTGAACGGCAAGAAATGCATCGCGCAAGGCAACACTGGTGTGTGTGAAGCCGCCGGGATTCAGGATGATGAAGTCGACCCCATCCGTGGCTGCCTGCTGTACGCGGTCGATGAGTTCATGTTCGGCATTACTTTGAAAACAATCCAGTTCGTGTCCCAAATGCTCCGCGACCACAATACAGTGTGCCTCGATGTCTTCGAGACTCGTTGCGCCGTACACCTCGGGCTCACGCGAACCCAGCAGATTCAGGTTGGGACCGTTAATCAGCAGGAAAGAGGACATTTCAAGAGTTTCGCAGCCAGATAGCCGAAGATAGCGGCAAGTCTAACGCTTTTACCGACTTTAGTGCAAAAACTATGGGTGCGGAATTCCCGGGCTAGAATAGCTTGAAGAACGCTTTGGCGGCATCTTTGCTGATTTCGGCCCGGTCGAGCTGCGTCATGATACTGACGACGCGTTGCAGGTGGTCGGCGTTTAGCTCGCCGACATAGGTGCCCAGGAGTTCTCCGTCCGAGGCCACAAACATCGTGAACGGTAGTCCTATGAATTCGATGCCCGAGGATTCAGCGATGGCCATCGCCTCTTGCTCACCCACCAGTATCGGATAGTTGAATTCGGCGGACTCAGCATAGCGGGCAACTTCTGCGACGAAGTCGACAGCTATTCCAATGACCTGGAAGCCATTGCCGGATTGCTCGTCCTGAAAGGCTTTGAGCAGCGGGATTTCGCGGCGGCATGGCGCACACCAGGTTGCCCAGAAATTGACAAGGCGATTCTTGCCCTGCCATTCGGAAAAATCGTGCGAGGTACCCGCGACATCTGGCAGCGAAAACGACGGATGCGAAACAATCTCGAGCACATTCGGTCGCGCAACAGAGGCTTGATCGGTCTGCCGCGGTTCTGTCTGTTGCGTAGGCTGCAACGGAATTTTGGCGGCATAGAAGAGTGCGCCGGCCATCAACGCGAACAGTGCTGCAGCAAAGAACAAGAAAACTCGTGACACAAAATATCCTAGGGCTTGATTAACTGGGTCGACATGCTAGCGGATACGGTGAACGCTTGCTGCACATGTTTGGCGAAGTCATCGGCTTGCATATAGCCAACGACCTCATAGCCGTAAAGTTGATTGCCCTCAGCGCTGAAGAAAATGATTGTTGGTGGGCCGAATACACCAAAACGCTCTAACAGCTGTTGATCGGCTGCGTCATTTGCCGTGACATCCGCCTGCAGCCAGACGGTATTGGATAGTGCCGCCTGAACGCCGTTGTCTGTGAAGGTGTAGGCCTCCATTTCTTTACATGAGACACACCAGTCGGCGTAGAAGTCGAGCAGGGCCGTCTTGCCCTGACTGGCCGCTGCGTTAACCTCACGATCCAGGTCTGCAACGGTCTTGATGCGCTGGAAGGGCAATGCGTGTTGCTGTCCGGTGATGAGTGCGCCGCCGCCAAGATTGATGCTGGCGAGTGGTTTCATGGGATTGCTGCCGCCAGTCAGCGCGCCCAGCAGCAATATGACGCCGTAGATAATGGCGAGGAAGCCAAAACCCTTGCCGAGTTTCTGCACGCCAGTTGAGGTCGTCGTCAATGTCGTCAGGCCGCCCATGAATACTCCTGTCATAAACACCAGGATGGACCAGAGCATCATCGTCACAGGGCCGGAAAGAATTCGCGACAGCATCCAGACGGCGAGACCCAGCATCATAAAGCCGAAAGCGTTCTTCACGGCGACCATCCAGGCGCCGACTTTGGGCAGTACTTTCCCCTGCGCGGCGCCCACCAGCAATAATGGCGCGCCCATGCCGAGGCTCATTGCAAACAATGCGCTGCCACCCCGCAACGTATCACCTGTTTGTGCGATGACGGTTAACGCCGCGATCAGGGCTGGTGCAACGCAAGCCGTGACAATTAACGACGACAAAGCTCCCATGATGAATGCGCCGATCATGGTGCCACTTGTTTGTTTGCCGCTGATTCGGGATAGCCGGCTTTGAAGGCCACTCGGCATTTGCAGCTCGTATGCGCCGAACATGCCGAGAGCGAGAACGACGAACAGTCCCGCAAACAATATGAGTATCCACGGTTGGTTAAACGTGGCCGCTAATTGCAACCCGGCCGCCGCCGCCACAACTCCCGCAATGGTGTAGACGATCGCCATTCCCATGACGTAACTCAGCGCCAGTGTGAAGCCGCGCATCGGGCTTACGTCATCGCCTTCGCCCGCGATGATGCCGGATAGAATTGGCACTAATGGCAGAACACAAGGTGTGAAAGCGAGTCCGAGTCCGGCAAGAAAGAACAGCCCTGCGGCGACCCAGATGCTCGAGCCGGTAATGATTGCTGCAAGTCGCGCCTGTTCTGATACAGGAACACCAGCCAGTGACATGGCGGTTACGGCGTTTGCCTCGGGCAGACTAACGGTGAGTACCTTTGAAATCGGCATGTAGCAAATACCATCGACCTTACAGCCCTGGTAAGAAAGCTCGATTTCAAGTTCCATCGCCTCGGGTGTGGCTCTTGCTATCGCGACTTTGCCAAATACTTCGTCGAAGTAAACTTCCTGTTCACCCAGCCACTCGTCGGTCTTGATTGTCCCGTTGGGCAGATCGAGTTGACCTGCCCTGGCATTGTCTTGCAGAGAGACGAGCGCGATCTTGCTCTTGTAAAGGTAGTAGCCTGGCAGAATGCGAATGCCAAATTCGATGGTGTTGCCGTCAACTGCAAAAGCATCGGCAATGAATACCTCGTCCGCAGGTCTTGGATCGTCGTTCGAATATTCGCTCAGGCCGGTAAGCGTCAGTTTGCCGTCCGACTTTCTCGGTTGACTGAGTGCCACCGTTTCGATCCACGTTTGCGGCATGTAGCAGTAACCGCTGTCGAGGCAGCCGCGACTTGCGATGGTGAGAACGATAGATGCTGGCCTGTCGCCACGGATCGTGTAAGGAATGCGGACAAAAAGCTTGTCACGATGGATAACTTGTTCGCCCAGGAATTCGTCGCTGTAAACCTTGCCTGCGGGCAATTCCGGTGTGCCGAAAATTACGGCTGGATTCGCAGCGCTGAATGCGAATGCACTGTCGTATAAATAGGCGCCAGCGTCGATAGCCCAGTCGATTTCAATAGCGTCACCGGCGTCATATATAACGTAACGGAAAACATCCTCAGGTGGTGGCGGCTGCCCGTCCGCAGCGAAAGTCTGGCCGGCGAGAGCGATAAGCAATACAGCAGCGAATAAGTGGCGAATAACGGTCATATAAAGGGTGTTCCCAGCGGCAAAAGTGGCGGCCCTTCTCTTAAGACCCGGGCATTAGTGCGATTGTTACGCGTGTGATAGTCCGTGTCATCGACCGCGTTCTTATATTTTTGCACCGAATGTAATGCAAAAACGCTTGAAATTTGGTGCTTCATGCCTATTATTAGCACTCCTTGCGGTCGAGTGCTAATGGTCTCGGGTCTGCAAAGCCGCCTTAAGTCGGTTATAAATCAATAGTTTACAGGAGAAAAGTACCATGAAGATGCGTCCGCTTCATGATCGGGTCATTGTTAAGCGCATGGAAGAAGAGCGCAAATCGCCCGGCGGAATCGTTATTCCTGACTCTGCGACAGAGAAGCCTATCAAAGGTGAAGTCGTAGCAGCAGGCAATGGCAAGATACTTGAGAACGGCGAAGTCCGCGCTCTTGACGTCAAAGTTGGCGACCAGGTTCTGTTCGGCAAGTATGCCGGTACCGAGGTCAAAGTTGAAGGCGAAGAACTGCTTGTGATGAAGGAAGACGACATCATGGCAGTAATCGAAAGCTAAAAAGGAATCAAAGAGATGGCTGCTAAAGAAATACGTTTTGGCGATGATGCGCGGCAGAAGATGTTCGCTGGCGTAAATATCCTCGCGAATGCGGTAAAAGTAACCTTGGGGCCCAAAGGCCGCAACGTCGTAATCGACAAGAGTTTTGGCGCACCGACCGTCACCAAAGACGGTGTATCGGTTGCCAAGGAAATCGAACTTGAAGATAAGTTTGAAAACATGGGAGCACAGATGGTTAAGGAAGTTGCTTCCCAGACGTCTGATATTGCTGGTGACGGCACGACGACTGCTACGGTTATCGCTCAGGCGATCCTGCGCGAAGGACTGAAGTCAGTTGCTGCCGGCATGAACCCGATGGACCTGAAGCGTGGCATCGACAAAGCCTGCATAGGCTTGGTTAGAGAGCTGGAGAACTTGTCGGAACCTTGCGAAGACGAAAAAGCAATTGCCCAGGTGGGCAGCATTTCCGCAAACGCTGATACCGAGATCGGTGAGATTATCTCTAACGCCATGCAGAAGGTTGGCAAAGAGGGTGTCATTACGGTTGAGGAAGGCTCTGGTCTTGCTAATGAACTCGACGTCGTCGAAGGCATGCAATTCGATCGCGGTTACCTGTCTCCGTACTTCATTAATGACGCCGAGAGCCAACAGGTTACACACGACAATCCGCTGATCTTGCTGTTCGACAAGAAGATCTCGAATATTCGTGACATGTTGCCGATCCTCGAAAGCGTTGCCAAGGCGGGACGTCCCCTGTTGATCGTTGCGGAAGATGTCGAAGGCGAAGCTCTGGCGACGCTGGTTGTCAACAATATCCGCGGCATCGTAAAGGTTGCTGCTGTCAAGGCACCAGGCTTCGGCGATCGTCGCAAAGCCATGTTGCAGGACATTGCGGTCCTGACGGGCGGACAGGTGATTTCCGAGGAAGTCGGCCTGTCGCTTGAGAAGGCAACGATCGAAGATCTTGGCGAAGCCAAGAAGGTGCTGGTCTCGAAAGAGAACACAACCATCATCGACGGCGCTGGCAGCCACGAAGACATCACGGGTCGTGTTGACCAGATCAACCGCGAGATCGAAGAGTCATCTTCGGACTACGATCGCGAGAAACTGCAGGAGCGTGTTGCGAAGCTTTCCGGCGGTGTTGCGGTCATCAAGGTTGGAGCTGCGACCGAAATCGAGATGAAAGAAAAGAAAGCGCGCGTCGAAGACGCGTTGCACTCGACTCGCGCCGCTGTCGAAGAAGGCGTCGTACCGGGTGGTGGAGTTGCGCTGATTCGCGCAGTCAGCGCGATTGACAAGCTTACGGGCGACAATGAAGACCAGAATGTTGGCATCAAGATTCTGAAGCGTGCGCTCGAAGAGCCGCTGCGTACGATCGTGCACAATGCCGGCGGTGATGCCAGCGTTGTTCTGAACGCCGTCGTAAAAGGCAAAGGCAACTACGGCTTCAACGCACAGACTGGCGAGTACGGTGACATGATCGAGCAAGGCATCCTGGATCCGACCAAGGTCACGCGCTTTGCATTGCAGAACGCCGCCTCGGTATCGGGTCTGCTGCTGACAACCGAAGCAATGGTTGCAGACGCACCGCAGGATGACTCTGCTGGAGGCGGAATGCCGGACATGGGCGGTATGGGTGGCATGGGCGGCATGATGTAAAGCCCTCCCACAGCAAGACAAGAAAGCCCGGCTTTAGCCGGGCTTTTTTTGTCTCAATTTCCACCAGATCCGAAAACCCAGCAGCACCGCCAGGATCACTGCATAAACCTGCGCGTCGCTGGCGTCTTTTTTCACCTGCCACCAGTAATGCCAAATCCATATTGCGACTGGTGTTCGGAGATGAGTTTCCGATCATTGCACCTGTCCAGCCCCAATTGAAGATGGCTCCTGAAGAAGAGAATGTCGAAATTTCAGATGAACCGGGATCTATAACTGAAGGTGAAGCTGAACCCAGGAAATATCTGGGCAAGAACTATCCCGATCCCTTTACCAATATGACCCATATCCCGTATTTGGTTCCACTGGATGCAGAAAAGGCACTGATCAAAGTGCATGACATCAAGGGC
>JACZTO010000026.1 GCA_022573655.1 Pseudomonadota bacterium | reverse complement strand
GCGTCGAATCGAATCCACCATTGCCGGCCTGCATGTCACTGAGCATCCAGTCCGCTGTCGCGTTCGCCGTATCGCGGATCGAAGTTTCGCCCGTCGCTAGTGCCGCCTGTGCGTACAAAGCAAGCAGCGGCCCGTTGTCATACAGCATCTTTTCAAAATGCGGGATCTGCCAAAATCGATCCACAGAGTAGCGGCAGAATCCGCCGCCTACATGGTCGAAAAGCCCTCCGTCCGCCATGCGCGTGAGTGTCAGGGTCGACATCAAAAGCGCATCCAGATCGGGTTCGGCATCGTTGGCGCTGCTGCGCCAGTGCCGCAGCAGTCGTTCGATTGTGGTCGGATGAGGAAACTTGGGAGCCGAGCCGAAACCGCCGAATTCACGGTCAAATGTCTTTGCGAACGATTCGCGAGCTTGTCGCAACGGCTCGTCATTGAAGCTGGCGTCAGCAGCGGCAGGAGTGGGGTCCAGCCGCTTGAGGACGGCCAGCAACTGGGCGCTCTGATCCTGAATGTCGCTGCGTTTGTCCGTGTAATACGCCGCGACATTCTGCAGCAAATCGCCGAACGCCGGCATGCCATAGCGGGTTTCTTTCGGGAAATAGGTGCCGCCAAAAAATGGTCGCTGATTCTCGGCGTCGAGAAACATCGTCAGGGGCCAGCCACCACTGCGTTGCGTTAATAGCTGATGTGCAGTCTGATAAATCTTGTCGATGTCGGGCCGCTCTTCACGATCGACCTTGATGTTCACGAACAAGCGGTTCATGAGCTCGGCAGAGGCTTCATCTTCGAACGACTCGTGCGCCATGACGTGGCACCAGTGGCAGGCCGAGTAGCCAATTGACAGTAGCACCGGCTTGCCGGCTTCGCGCGCGGCACTGAACGCCTCGCTGCCCCACGGGTACCAATCGACCGGGTTGTCGGCGTGTTGCAGAAGATAGGGACTGGTTTCTCGCGCCAGGCGGTTCGGCATGCGTTGAGATCCTCAAGGCCGAGTCCACTATGACGCGCTCGGGAAACTGATTATGATACTCGTCTCTTGAACAGGCCGGGCAGGATTTCATGCTGACATACCCCGAGATTGACCCGATCATTTTCTCAATCGGGTTTATCAAAATTCGCTGGTACGGTCTGATGTATGTCGTCGGCTTCATATTCGCCTGGTGGCTGGCAAGACGACGTAGCCAGCGCGCTGATTCGCCGATCAACTCCGTGCAAGTCGACGACCTCCTTTTCTACGGCATGCTCGGCGTTATTGTCGGCGGCCGCGTCGGGTATGCAGTGGTCTATGGCTGGGCACAATTTACGAGCGATCCTTTGTACTTGTTCAAGATCACCGAGGGCGGCATGTCCTTTCATGGCGGCCTCGCTGGCGTGATAATCGCCATGTGGATGTATGGGCGCAAGCTGGGTATTTCGATCTGGCGCATGACGGATTTCATCGCTCCGGTCGTGCCGCTCGGTCTCGGATTCGGTCGCGTTGGCAACTTTATCAACGGCGAGTTATGGGGCAAACCGACCGATGTGCCATGGGCATTTGTTGTCAACGGAACCGCACGTCATCCGTCGCAGCTTTACGAAGCAATCCTGGAGGGTTTCCTGCTGTTCCTGATTCTCTGGATCTATTCCGCGAAACCGCGGCCATACCTGGCCGTATCGGGGTTGTTCCTGCTGCTCTATGGCGTATTTCGCTTCACGGTCGAGTTTTACCGCATACCGGACGACCATCTGAAGTACCTGGCATTTGACTGGGTGACCATGGGCCAGATCCTGAGCGCGCCCATGATTATCGCGGGAGCCGTGATGATGACGATGGCCTACCGATCGGCGCACATTGCGGAGGCGAAAAACTGACATGCAGCAATACCTCGCATTGATGCGTCAGGTACGTGACACAGGACTTCGCAAGCAGGACCGCACGGGGACAGGCACGGTCAGCCTGTTTGGCCATCAAATGCGTTTCGATCTCAGCGCAGGATTCCCGCTGGTGACGACCAAGAAGCTGCATCTGCGGTCGGTCATTCACGAGCTGCTGTGGTTTCTGAGTGGCGACAGCAACATTCGCTATCTCAAGGAGAACGGCGTTTCGATCTGGGATGACTGGGCTGACGAAAACGGCGATCTGGGGCCTGTCTATGGCGTGCAATGGCGCCGTTGGCCGACGCCCGACGGCCGCACGGTCGACCAGATTGAGCAGATCATACGGCAACTGCGGGAGAGCCCCGATTCCCGACGCATTATTCTGAGCGCATGGAATGTCGCAGAAATCGACAACATGGCGTTGCCGCCCTGTCATTGTCTGGTCCAGTTCTATGTGGCAGAGGGCAAGTTGTCCTGCCTGATGTATCAACGCAGCTGCGATATTTTTCTTGGCGTGCCCTTCAATATTGCGTCTTATGCGCTGCTGACGCACATGCTCGCGCAGCAGGCCGACCTGACGGTGGGCGACTTCATCTGGACCGGCGGTGATTGCCACCTGTATTCGAATCACCTCGCGCAAGCGGATGAACAGTTGACCAGGGAACCACTGCCGCTGCCGCGCCTTGCGATCAAGCGTCGACCCGACAGTATCTTCGACTACCAATATGAGGATTTCGAGATTCTCAATTATCAGTCGCATGCGCACATCAAGGCCGCCATTGCGGTCTGATCGAGACAACAGTGATCAGCATTATCGTCGCGGCTTCGACAAACAACGTCATTGGCTCGCACGGCCGTTTGCCGTGGAAGATATCCGACGATCTCAGGCGCTTCAAGACTTTGACATTGGGCAAGCCCATCATCATGGGTCGATTGACCTGGGAGTCGATCGGGCGGCCGCTGCCGGGGCGACAGAACATTATCATTACGCGCCAGACTGATTTTGCCGCGCACGCGTGCGATGTCGTTGCGTCAACAGCAGAGGCACTGGAAGTTGCCGGCGACGCCGAAGAGATAATGATTATTGGCGGCAGTCAGATCTTTGAATCGTTTCTGCCAACGGCACACCGGCTGCACATGACCCGAATTCACGCCGAGATCGATGGAGATGCGTTCTTTCCTGAAATTGACGTGCGTTCATGGCAGCTGGTCAGCAGCGAAGAACATGAAGCGGACGCAGCGAACGAGTACCCGTTCGCATTTATGTCCTATGAGAGGACAGGGCCAAGCTAATGCGCTCGGCGAACTCGAACGCATCTTCAAAATTATTGTACAACGGTACCGGTGCGACACGGATGACATCCGGCTCGCGCCAGTCGCCCGTAACATCCAGCTCACACAATTTGTCGAATAACGATCTTGCGTCAATAGACGGGTCTTTTACGATGAGCGATAACTGACAGCCACGTGCGTCAGCCGGCGTAATCGAGCCGATACGATCGCCGAACCGCGTTGCGACCAGCCAATCCAGGTACCCGGTTAACTTCTCGGCCTTGGCACGCAAGGCGGCCAGCCCGGCTTCCTGGAATATTTGTAACGAAGCCACAACCGGGGCAAGCGCAAGAATGGGCGGGTTGCTCATTTGCCAGAGTTCCGCGCCTGCTGCAGGCGTAAAACTCTTCGCCATCTTAAAGCGCGTTGCTTCGTCATGGCCCCACCACCCGTGTAATTGCTCGAGGTTATCGCTGTCGCAGTGTTTTTCGTGCACGAATGCACCCGCGATCGCCCCCGGGCCCGCGTTGAGGTACTTGTACGTGCACCAGGCGGCGAAATCCGGTGCCCAGTCGTGTAACGCCATTTCAACATTGCCGATAGCATGCGCAAGATCCAGTCCGACCGCGCAGCCGTGTTTGCGCCCCAGATTGCAGACGGCGGCCATGTCGATCACCTGGCCGGTGTAGTACTGCACGCCTGGCAGGAGGAGCAGCGAAACGCTGTCGCCATGCCTGTCGAGCAAGGCTTCAAGGTCTTCAATATGAAGGCGGGTCTCGCCGTCCCGGGAAGCCCACTCAAGCAAACCCGTGGCATCATCGTGACCGTGCATGCGAAGTTGCGATGCTGCTGCGTACCGATCCGACGGAAACGCCTGCGATTCAATGACAATTTTGAAGCGCTCTTTCGTTGGTCGATAAAAGCTCGCCATGAGCAAGTGCAGGTTCACGGTCAGCGTATTCATCGCGACAACTTCGCTTTGCAATGACCCGGTCAGCTCTGCGAAACCGGACGCGCAGCGGCGGTGGTATGAAATCCAGGGCTGATCCGGGTGGAAATGGCCATCGACGGCGAAGTCCTTCCAATTGCGCAACTCATCATTGACAAATTGAGCAGCGAGCTTTGGCTGCAGTCCCAAAGAGTTTCCGCACAGGTATACGGGGCTGCGTTTGCCACGGGGCAGCGGAAAGTTAAAGTGTTCGCGAAAAGCGGCAAGTGGATCCGCACGGTCCTGGGCAGCAGCAAACTCGCGGCTATCTGCGTATTTCATACTTGCTGCCCGTCCACCTGAACTATCCGTGGCCGCCGCTTGTCAAGGCGCACAGCAGTCAGTTGCCGCCCCCACACACACCCCGTGTCGAGGCTGATTAGATTTGGTAAGACGATCAGGCCAAGTGTCGACCAATGACCGAATACGATCCGCGTCTTCTCCGTCTTGCGGTCTTCCATCTCGAACCACGGCAGGAGATTTTTGCGCGCTTGCCAGGGTGACCCGCTATGCGAAAAATCAAGCCTGCCGTTTATGGTCATCATGCGCATGCGTGTCAGGCAGTTAATAATGAAGCGCAGTCGTTTGCTGCCAGACAGGCTACCGGACCAGCGATCGGGAGAATTGCCGTACATTTTGCCGAGCAGATTTTGATAGTCACCATTGCGAAGAACGTCCTCGACTTCAGCAGCTCTGGCGAGCGTCTTCTTTATACTCCAGGATGACAGAGTGCCGGCATGCACCAGCAGCGTGTTCAGATTATCGTCGTGGTGTGCAAGTGGCTGTTGCCGGAGCCAGTCGCAGAGTTCATCGAGGTCGGGTGCGCGCAGCAATTTTTCCAGCGACCTGAAGCGTTTTCCGTAACGGACTTGACGCGCAGCAAGAGCCAGGAAATGCAAGTCATGGTTGCCGAGGACAGTGCTGACGCAGTTGCCCAGCTGTTTTACGAAACGCAACGTTTTCAGCGACTTGGGGCCTCGGTTTACGAGATCTCCAGTCAGCCATAAGGTGTCGCGGGAGGGTTGGAAATCCAGTTCATCCAGGAGCCGTCTGAACGGGTCGTAACAGCCCTGCAAGTCGCCGATTGCATAAACGGCCATAGCGGTTTTAGTTTAGCAGGCCGGGAACTGCGAGTGTAAATGGTGCGATCGGCGCGTCGAAATACAAGCCGTCTTCCGCTTCCATACGATACAGTCCCTGCATGCTGCCAACCGGAGTTTCGAGTACGGCGCCACTTGAGTAGCGAAACTGCTCACCAGGGTTGAGGTGTGGCTGCTCGCCAACGACGCCATCGCCGTTCACTTCCTGGATCTTGCCGTTTGCATCGGTAATTATCCAATGCCGACTGATGAGTTGCGCGGCGACGTCACCATCATTGGTTATGGTAATCGTATACGCAAACACGTAACGGCCCGCATCGGGTCGGGACTGTTCGTCGATGTATCGGGTCGATACCTGAACTCGAATGTCGTGCCGATTTTCCTGCATGGCGATATTCTAACGTAACCCGCGCGCAATATGGTTACTGAGTGCAACGTACGCCGCAATACCGACTTGCTCGGGTCGCAGCCCCGGGTCGATTCCGACCGCTTCCAGTGTGGATATTTCGGCCTCATTGCGCAGCGCATTGCGCAGAGTCTTGCGCCGTTTCGAAAATGCAGCCGTGACAAGTCTGGAAAACAGCGCTTCGTCCAGGATGTCGAAGGTTCCGGGTGGCAACGGGTCGAGACGTACCACGGCTGATGTCACTTCTGGCGGCGGGTCAAATGCGCTGCGATCGACATCAAATAAAGACTCAACCTGCAGATGACAGCCGAGCATGATGCTGAGTCGACCATAGGTCTTGTTGCCCGGACCTGCGGCCATGCGATCCACGACTTCTTTTTGCAGCATGAAATGCATGTCGAGTATGCGCTCGCGAAACTTAAGCAGGTGAAATAGCAGTGGTGTCGAAATGTTGTAAGGCAAATTGCCGACAATTCGCAACCGATCACCCAGCGTCGCAAAATCGAACGCAAGAGCATCCGCTTCATGAACAGTGACATGAGAGTCGCCGGCGTATTTTTTTCTGATTTTCGCAACGAGATTGCGATCGAGTTCAATCGTATGCAGGTGGCCTGCCTGGCGTGCAAGCAAATCGGTTATTGCCCCCTTACCCGGCCCGATCTCGACGACTATATCGTCCTTGGCCGGCCGTATGGCACGCACAATCGCATCGATGACCTGCGGATCAGTCAGAAAATGTTGACCAAAGCGCTTGCGGGCGCGGTGGCCGGGCATTACTGATCTGCCAGCGCAGCGGCAAGTTCGACCGCCGCTATCAGGCTGCCCGCATCTGCGCTGCCGGTACCGGCGATGTTGAACGCCGTGCCATGATCGACTGACGTGCGAATGATTGGCAGGCCGAGCGTCACGTTGACCGCATGTCCGAAACTGGCGTACTTCAGCACTGGAAGGCCCTGATCGTGATACATCGCAAGCACCACGTCATGGCTGCCCGCAGCCTGCGTAAAGGCGGTGTCAGCCGGCAACGGCCCGCGAACATTCAGTCCTTGCTGTACCAGGCTCGCAATGGTCGGTGCGATAATGGCTTCGTCTTCAGTACCGAGCAGTCCACCTTCGCCTGCGTGCGGATTCAGACCGCAGACGACGATTTCGGGCGCGCTTATCGCAAATTTCGAACGCAAATCTTGATCGAGAACCTTGATGACTGCTGCCAGTCGCGCAGCCGTGATGTAATCCGGTACATCGCGCAACGGTATATGTGTGCTGGCGAGCGCTACGCGCAGATCGCCCGCAACCAGCATCATTACGGGCAATTCAGTGTTCGTAAGGTCGGCCAGATATTCCGTGTGCCCGGTGAAATGTACGCCGGACGCGGCGATCACGTGCTTTGCAAGCGGCGCGGTGACCATGGCGGCGAATCGACCACTCAGACATCCCTCGACGGCAATTTTCAGTCCATCCAGTAAAGTCTGAGCGTTGGCAGAATCGGGCTGGCCGCAGACAACGGGCGCCGGGAAGGGCATGTCAATTACCTGCAGTCTGTCGTCAAGCAAAGACGCATCGCCGACGACAACGATATCTGCGGCAAAGGGTGTTTCGGCAAGCGCGCTGCAGAGCTCCGGGCCAATACCGGCGGGCTCACCTGCCGTTACAACTAGATGCGCGATTCGACGAAGGCCCCATCCCGAAGACGCTGCCTCCACAGCTGCGTTTCTTCATCCTGCTTGCTCATGCGAATTCGCACCAGGCAATTACTCTCTTTCAGGTCTTCGGTATTGTCGTAAACGCGCCGCTCCAGGACTTCAAGAATGTGCCAGCCATGATAGCTGCGGAACGGTTCTGTCACTACGCCGATTTCGGCGTCAGCCACGGCCTGGGTGAATTCCGGAACGTAGTCTCCTGGCTGCGACCAGCCAAGGTCGCCGCCAAGGTTGGCAGACCCAGGATCATCAGACAGCAACTTGGCCTGTTCGGCAAAGTCCTCACCGCCCCGAATTTTCTCGAGTGCTTCGTCGAGACGTTGCTGAGCTGTTTCGTCGTCGATAATTTCGTTTGGCGTGATCAGAATATGGCGCACCTTGACCTGATCGATTTCGCTGCGTTCGACCGCAAGGCGCAGGCTATCGACCTTTACTATATGAAAACTACTCGCCGTGCGTATCGGGGGCGCAATGTCCCCACTGCTCATGTCCTGCAAAACGTCGGTGAAAATAGTCGGTATCTGTTGTCCGTCCAACCAACCCAGGGAACCGCCTTCGAGTGCTGTCGGGCCTGCCGAATATCGCGCCGCAAGCTGACGAAAATCCGCACCGTCCTGCAAGCGCTCGTAGATGAGATTGGCCTGTGTTTCAACTTCCTCAATTTGCTCAGAGGTGGCCGACTCCGGCATCGTCAATAGAATGTGCGACAACTCCCAGTCGGAATTGGCGACGACATTGCCGTCGAGATCGGCAAGGCATTGTTCGATCTCGCGTTCGGATACGTGAATGTTGCGTGTGACCTCAATGCCCTTGAGCTCGTTGATCGTGATCTCGTCCCGCATGGTCGCACGGAATTCCGCATAGATGATGCCATCTTCGGCCAGGAATCGCGGCAATTCATTGAAAGGCACGCCATTCTGATTCGCGACGCGAGCGATTGCCTGATTGACAACCTGATCAGATATTTGTTGTGTGAGGCCGATTCGATCGGCGCGTTGTAACTGGATTTCAGCGAGTATCAGTTGCTCGAGAACTTGCTCTTCGAGTATGTCGTCTGGTGGCAGCGGGATGTCCATTTTCTCGGCATTTGCCCTGATCGTCGCCAGATGTCTTTCAAACTGGCTCTTGAGCACGACGCCTTCGTTGACGATGGCGGCTACCCCATCCAGAAAGTCACCCGTTTCGGATAGCTCGTCGGCGCTCACAGCGGGCGCAGCCGACAATGCGATGACGACGCATAAGATATTGGTTCTTAACACAATTTACTACCGGAGATTTGCAGAATAGCCAAGAATACCACGTTCGAGGAGTTTATCAGCTGCCGTGCCAACGCTCGTCATGCCTTTCAGTACCAGTTGCAGGCCGAACGAAGAATCCCGAGTTCCATCGCGAGTCGAGATGTAACGGCGAGCAACGAGCCTGAAGCCCCAGCAACAACTCTCGTATTCGAGGCCAACAAATTCTTCAAGAGCTTCGCGATCGCGAAATGAATAATTGTAGCGACCAACGACATTCCAGCGCGTACTGACTGGCCAGGACCAGGACACGTCACCTTGTTCCAGCGAATCGCGGCGGAAGCGGTACGCGAGATTCAAGACTTTGTTATGGGCGGGTCGGTATTGCAGCCGTGCCTCGGACTTGGTCGCGTCGCCAATGCCTGTGCCCCATTGGTGACCAATGTCAAAGTTGACGTTTCTCAGCAGTAAAAAGCGTAGCTGGGCGATGTAGTCCGACGCCTCGGTTGTCGCCATACTCTCGCCGTCCAATGTAACCAGTCGATCGTCGAAATAACGCGTCTGACCAATGGTTGCGGACATCAGTTCTTTGCCGCTCGAGACGTCCAGTATGCGCGACGTGATTCCTATGCTGAGTTGCTCGGTGTCGCCGATGCGATCGACGCCCAGGAAACGATTCTTGCGGAAGAGCTGCACGAGATTGATGTCAGGCTCAATCGTGTCGAAAACCGGCAGGGCGTCTTGATCGCGGAACGGGATGCTGACATACAGCAATCGTGGTTCGAGGGTTTGAATTCGATCCGGATTGTGCATCGTGCGCTCGAGGAACATCCCGGTATCTAGGCTCGTGATCGGTATCTCGCGAGTTGGATTGGTCTGTGCACCCGGCAATACGTCATTCAGGTCGTAGCGCGTGAAGTCATACTCTATAGCCGGGGTGATAAACCAGCTTGGACGTGCAATCGGCAATTCCAGTCTCGGTGCTGCGTTGACGCGCCATCCGCTGACGCCGACATCGCGATCGAAGTTGACGATCTCACCGGCAATGCCGAAGCGCAGTCTCAGGGGTAACGGCCAATGGCCGGCAACGAGCAGTTGCGGTACGCGGCGATACGGTTCGTCCTCGGGCAGGATGGCATCGTCGATCGTCTGGTAGTCCTGAACCTGACCGAATAGCGAGAACGAGTCAGAGTAGTAGTCGAAACGAATGCTGCGTTCGAGATGAGTGATACTCGAGATGCTAAGGCTGCCACCCAGATCTTCGTAATACTGACTATCCGATACTTCGCGGAAATCAATCTGGTTGCGCCAACCATTGTCAAACAGTGTGCGATGCTCGAAACGCAATTGGTGTCGCGGTATATCGAGTATGTCGTCGTTCCGCAGGTAGTCAGCCGTTACGATGCCTTCATTGCGCCCGGTCAGATAGCGAAATTTCGTTTCGAGCTGCAAGCCGCGATTCGACAATAAGCGTGGCGTCAGTGTCGCGTCAAAATTGGGCGCTATGTTCCAGTAATAGGGCACACGGATTTCGCTACCGCTGCGACCGGCGCTGCCGATCTCCGGCGTCAATACGCCAGATTTTCGAGCATCTCCTATCGGGAAAGACAAGTACGGTGCGTAAAGTATCGGTATGCCTTTGAAGCGCAGCTTTATGCCCCTCGCTGTAGCGACCCCTTTGTTCGTATCGAGTTCTATCGAAGCGGCTTGTAACAACCAGTCTTCCGATTCTTTCGGGCAGGTCGTGTAATCCACGCCGGTGAGTATCAGCCTGCCGTCTTGATTGATCTCGATCGCGTCCGCCGCGCCGCGGGAATTACTGCTGCCGACCGAAAATTCAGCGCCTTCGAAGCGAATGCGTCCGGATTTATAGCTAAATTCAGCCGAGTCGCTGAGGATCTGGGTGCCAGGGTCTTCGTAGCGTACGCCACCTTCGAGATGCAACGCCATCTCGTCGGGGTCAAATCGGGCGGACTCCGCTCTGACCGCTTTGTTGCCGCGTCTGAGCAATACGCCACCTGTCATGATGGCGCTTGGCACGTTTGTCAGTTGCGCGTCGAGATGCCCTGTCTCCAGTTGAATGACCGTTGGATCGTCGAGTGTCCCGGTCGCCAGCAGGGAATCCGACGCCAGAGGCTCGGCCAGCGATGTCTTGCAGGCGAGCGGTTCCGCGCCGTACGCGTTCGTTACGGCCAGCAGCAAGCAAGCTGTGGTCAGGAATTTCAAAGACACGGCGATGCTCGGGTCAGGTTTGGGCCAGGATTCGTGAAGACGGGATGTTATCAAGCATTCTTATTTGTTACCTTCGCATAGTTTTCGAGGTGCTTCAACGCGTTACGGAGAATACACATCAGTCACATGGATACCGCAACCGATGCTCGTCTCATCGCGCTAAAACGCTGGATTAGTGAAATTGGCTCGCTTGCCGGGGCCGAACCAGTACTGGCCTCCGGGGATGCGAGCTTCCGACGATACTTTCGATTACTGCAAGGGGCAGAAAGTTTCATTGTGATGGATGCTCCGCCCGAGCAGGAGGACTGCCTGGCGTTTGTGCGCATCGCCGGCTACTTTGAATCGATGCAACTAAACGCGCCGCGCATCATTGAGGCCGATTTTGAGCTTGGTTTTTTGCTGTTGACCGATCTCGGTGATGAGCCATACATTGACCGCCTGACCGCCAACCCCGAAAGCGCATCCGAATTGTACGGTGAGGCGCTGGATGCACTGCTGCTCTTGCAGCGGCGTGGGGCTGTCTATCAGTCATCGCTCCCGCCCTACGATGCAGCATTGCTGCGTTTCGAGTTGTCCCTGTTCCGGGACTGGCTGTGCGATACCCACTTGCACTTGAGTTTTGATGCAGACGACGAGGCAGAGTGGCAGTCGTGTTGTGACATGCTCGTTGCCAACGCGCTGAATCAGCCGCAGGTATTCGTGCATCGTGATTATCATTCACGCAATCTCATGGTCACGCCTGAAAACAATCCAGGCATACTCGATTTTCAGGATGCGGTGGAAGGTCCGCTGACTTATGACCTGGTCTCGCTACTCAAAGACTGTTATGTGCGTTGGCCGGCGGAGCAAGTACGGCAATGGGCGTTGGATTATTACGCAAAACTTGGCGCGAATATTCGTGGGCAAGTCGACGAACTTCAGTTTCGTCGTTACTTCGAACTTATGGGCGTGCAGCGTCACCTGAAAGCTGCGGGTATTTTCTGTCGCCTGAATCACCGCGATGGCAAATCGGGTTACCTGGCCGATGTTCCGCGCACGCTCGGATACATTGTGGAACTTGGCGCGCAGTATGACGAGCTCGGGTTTCTTGTGCGTCTCATAGAGGAACAGGTCTTGCCGGCGTGGGGCAGCGAATAATGATCGCGATGATATTAGCGGCAGGCCGCGGCGAGAGATTACGCCCCTTAACCGATACGGTCCCGAAAGCTCTTGTCGAAGTCCGCGGACGGAGTTTGCTCGAGCGCCATCTCGACACGTTGCGTGACGCCGGCATTGACGATGTGGTTATCAATCTCGGCTGGCTCGGCGAAAAGATCGTGGAGCGTGTCGGTTCCGGATCACGTTACGGACTCAACATTGTCTACAGTCCGGAGGGCGACAATGTTCTGGACACAGGTGGCGGAATTCACAACGCGTTGCCCATGCTCGGACGGGATACGTTTCTCGTCGTGAACGCGGACATTTTTACCGACATGCCGGTACCTGATCTCGAATTGCCAACGGATACGCTTGGCCACCTGGTGTTAGTGGCAACGCCAAATGACCGTGAGGCAGGAGATTTTGATCTACATGACGGCCGCGTACAGAACAGCGCTTTGCGGCCCCTGACGTTCAGCGGTGTGGCGATATATCGGCCAGAATTTTTTACCGGTTGCGAGGCGGGTCGATTCTCGGTCGTGCCAATGCTGCGCGATGCGGCCGGTGCCGGTCGGCTCGGCGGCTCGCTGTATGACGGTTTATGGGCCGATGTTGGAACACGGCAACGCCTGGACGCAATTGATCCATTTTTCAGGGCGAAGTAACAGTCCGAAAGTTGGATTGATTGCTGTCCGCCATACCCAGGTGTCGCAGGAGGTGCGGCAATAACTTCCGCGAGACCTCTTCAAACTGCAGTTCTATACCGAGGCTGTTCAGGTCCGTCATCTGCAACTCTTCATAGCCGCAGGGGTTGATGCGCGAGAACGGTTCAAGATCGATATCCACGTTAAGCGCCATGCCGTGAAAGCTTGAGCCGCGCCGTATCCTTAGTCCGACGCTGGCAAGTTTCATCTCGCCGACGTATACGCCGGGAGCGTCCGCGCGACTGGCAGCTGCGACATCATATTCAGCGACGAAGTCGACGACACTTTGTTCCAATGCTGTTACGAGCGGTCGCACGCCCAGCCCGGCACGCCGCAAGTCAAGCAACGGGTAAATCATGAGTTGGCCAGGCCCGTGAAAAGTGACCTGGCCGCCACGGTCAATTTGCACGACAGGAATATCGCCTGGCGCCAGCAAGTGTTCCTCGCTCGCGTTCAATCCCATCGTGAATACTGGTGGGTGTTCGGTGAACCAGATTTCGTCGGCTGTCGATTCGTCGCGTGTGTCGGTGAATTCCTGCATCTCACGCCACAGGGGTATGTAATCCCGTTGCCCGAGGTCACGAATAGTGACCGTCGGCACCCAGTCGTCCGGTTTGCCGTTCATAAGGCCATGAGCACATCCGTGTGATCGCTGATATCGCGATAGATCGCGTCCAGTTGCTGCTGGCTGGTGGCGGTAACCGTGACGGTCACCGAGACGAAGCTGCCGTCACGGCTCACTGCCGATCGTATCGCGTCCTCTGAGACACGGCCGACGTGGTTTTCCACCAGGGAGCGCGCCGTCGTACGAAACTCTGGTGTGTCCCGCCCCATGATTTTGATCGGAAAATCACAGGGGAATTCGATTGCAGATTCTGTTGTCACGTTATTCGAACCAGAGACTCACGTTGTCTCTCGTACGCTGCCAGAATGAGCCTTCGGGATTGTCAGCGAGCGCGCGTAGCGGTGCATTGACCAGCAGTTCATCATCCAGGCTGACCTTGAGTTCGGCGAGAGGTTGCCCGGTGGCAACCGGCGCGAGCAGGATGGCCGGAATATCCAGCGTCGATTCCAGGTTGTCATAGGAGCCACGACGAATCGTTATATATAAGTCCTCGAGAACGCCGAGTTCAGAGAATTCATTGGCAGACTTCCAGATCCTCGCCGTTGAAATGACTTCGCCGGCCTTGAACAGCAATCGCGTTTCGAAGAAACGAAAGCCGTAGTTGAGCAATGCCTGGCTGCCGTCCGTACGCGTTTTTTTGCTTGATGTTCCGAGCACAACCGAGATGAGACGCATATCGCCGCGTTTGGCCGATGCAACCAGACAATATCCTGCAGCCTCGGTATGCCCGGTCTTGAGACCGTCGACAGAGTCGTCGCGCCACAAGAGTGCGTTGCGATTACTCTGTTTGATGTTGTTGTAGGTGAACTCACGGACCGCATGCCACTCATAAAATTCAGGAAAGTCCGCAATGATCGCTCGCGCCAACATCGCCAGGTCGCGTGCGCTGCTGACATGGCCTTCGGCCGGCAGGCCGGTGGCATTGCGGAAATAGCTGGCATGCATGCCGAGTCTCGATGCGTACTGATTCATCATTTCGGCAAATACGCTTTCGGTTCCGGCAACGTGCTCGGCAAGCGCGACGCTCGCGTCGTTGCCGGACTGAACGATCATGCCGAGCAGCAGGTCGTGCACGCTT
This sequence comes from Pseudomonadota bacterium, assembly GCA_022573655.1. Lineage (GTDB taxonomy): Bacteria > Pseudomonadota > Gammaproteobacteria > Steroidobacterales > Woeseiaceae > UBA1847. The sequence continues at coordinate 14,034 of JACZTO010000026.1, read as the reverse complement.
ACCTGACTACCCACTTCTATGAACATTCTGGAGCCAGGGGATCGCCAGGCGATCTCGCTGACAGTCACTTCATCGTCGAGACTGATGGTGCCCCGTTGCAAGGCACTGAAAACGACGTACGTCGTCATTATCTTCGTCAAACTAGCCGGCGCGAGTTGCATGTTCGCATTCATCGCTGCAATTTCACGACCCGATGTGCTGTCGATGATCAGGTAACTCTTGGCCCCGATGATGGGTGGGGCCGGGATCGGCAGGGGCGCGGCAGCGCGAGCATCGGATGCACAGATAATGATTACGAGCAAGAACGCAAAATAGTGGCGTGGGGACATAATGCCTCTGCTGGTCAGATAGGGTCGGCGCGTATTGTACGCGGCTATTCTGTAATTAGGTAAGGATCGCTAATGCCGAGGGTTTCAAGTTCCTCGACAAGTACATCGAACTGGACAACGTCGGCAATCGGCCCAATGCGCACGCGGAACAGGGTTGGTGACACGGTTTGATCCGTGTAAATCAATCCGCCGGCGATGCCGGCCGACGCCAGGAGTCTCAGCCGCCTCTCGGCATTAACCGATTCACCAAAAGCGCCAACCTGCACGTATATCCGCTTGCTCGCTGTCGTTGATGCCGATGCCGGGATTGCAGGTGGGGGTGATTCAATGACATGCCGGGTTGGCCGGTTGCCAGCGGGCGCGTCGAAACTGATCGCCGTTACTTCAACCAGACTGGTGCCGCTGCGGACCATATCGAGTTTCAGTGCAGCCACATACGACAGGTCAATGACTCGATTGTGCACGAACGGGCCGCGGTCGTTGACGCGCACGATGATGGTCTTGTTGTTTTGTAAATTGCGGACACGAACGAATGTCGGCAGCGGCAGGGTCTTATGCGCTGCTGTCATCTGGTACATGTCGTAGGTGTCGCCGTTGGATGTCCGGTTGCCGTGAAATTTTGTGCCATACCACGACGCCACACCACGTTCCTGATAACCGGCGCTGCTGCTCAAGACAGTGTACTGCTTACCGAATACCTCATACTCGGGGCCATTGCCATAGCGGCTGCGTGCTTCTGCTTTTGGTATTGCGTCGCCGGGCAGATCGGGTATCCGTGTGCTTCCCGGCGCGCTGTCGTGTCGGGTATCAGTGCCACCGCATGCCGCGAGCGATACGGTGACCAGCACGGCAGCGAGACGCGCCGCCCTAGGATGCATCGGCAGTTACCTGCGGCCCAGCGGTATTCTCGGTATTCGCTTGCATTGCGATTTGCTGACCCAGTTGGTGAACGGCCAACGCATACATCACACTATGGTTGTATTTTGTGATCACGAAGAAGTTATGAAAGCCAACCCAGTATTCGATACCGTGATCGCCCTCGTAAGTCAGCAGCTGGCCCTTGCTGTCCATGCTCAGGTCGGTAGCGAATACCACGCCCATCTTGCTGAGCGAAGCGATGGTGTCTTCAGCCTTGAGAGAATTCTTCGGCTGTGGCGCGTTTCCCTGCCAACGACTGCTCAATGTTGCCTGCGACAGAACTTCCTCGCCGCTTCTCCAGCCATGTCGCAGAAAGTAGTTGGCGATGCTGCCAGCGACATCGGCCCAGTTATTCCAGATATCGCGTTTTCCGTCGCCCGTTGAGTCGACGGCATAGGCGCGAAAGCTTGATGGCATGAACTGCGCCCGGCCCATCGCACCGGCGTAAGAGCCCAGGGGTACGGTCGCGTCGAGTTCCTCTTCGCGGGCGAGTATCAGAAATTGTACGAGCTCGCTGCGAAAAAATTTCGAGCGTGGTGGATAGTCAAATGCCAGCGTTGCCAGCGTGTCAATGACGCGGTCAGAACCGGTGATCCTGCCGAAGTAGGTTTCGACACCGATAATGCCCACTAACTTCGCAACCGGAACGCCGGTTTCCAGCTCGATACGTTCGAGCATGGCCTGGTTTTCACGCCAGAATTTTACACCGGCAGCAACGCGTTCGCGTGTTATGAAAATCTTCCTGTATTCACCCCAGTTCAATGTGCGCTCAGCCGGCGAAGATATTTTGTCAATGGTTGACGCCTTGATCTCTGCTTGCGCGAGGACATTACGCAACGATTCACGGTCGAATTCGTGTTGCGTTACCATTTCGTCGATAAAAGCGATGACATTCGCTTGTTCGAGATCCAGGTAGACCGCTTGGTCATTATTGGCTGCGAGCGCAGCGGTAGCAGATATCATCAGGGCGATTACGCCAGCCAATGGTCGGAATTCGGTCATGGGGATTTCATTAGTGAGGTAGAAGTTTCCGGTGCGAATGGATCGACATCAGAATACCGAATCCGGCCATCAGCGTCACCATTGAAGTTCCACCGAAGCTCACAAGCGGTAGCGGCACGCCTACAACAGGCACCAGGCCCGTCACCATGGCGGTGTTGACAAAAACGTAGACCAGGAAGGTCAGGCTGATGGAGCCGGCGAGCAACCGCGAATACGTATCGCGGGCCTGCGCGGCGATATACAGGCCGCGACCGATGACAAACATGTATAACGCGAGCAGCGTGAGGACGCCGAACAGGCCGAACTCCTCGCCGAGCACGGCAAAGATGAAGTCGGTATCGCGTTCGGGCAGGAACTCGAGATGCGACTGCGAGCCATTCGTCCAGCCCTTGCCAAACAGGCCGCCGGAGCCGATGGCAATCTTGGACTGGATAATGTTGTAGCCGGCGCCCAGCGGATCGCTGTCGGGATTGAACAGCGTCAGTACGCGCTGTTTCTGGTAGTCCTTCATGAAATTCCACAACACCAGCGCACCGGGAATGGCGAGTGCACCCAAACCCGCGATGAGCCGGAATGATATGCCTGCGAGCACGATGACAATCACGCCGGATGCGGCAATCAATAACGAAGTGCCGAGATCCGGCTGACGCGCGATGAGATAGGTCGGGACGGCTATCAATAGCGCGATGATCAGAAGGTCGCTGGCCCTGGGCGGGAGCTGACGGTCGTGCAAAAACCAGGCAGTCATCATCGGCACTGCCAGCTTCATTGCCTCGGACGGTTGAAAGCGGATACCCAGATTGAGCCAGCGTCGTGCGCCTTGCCCGATATCGCCTTTGGTGAGTACCAGCAGCAGCAGGGCCAGACCGGCGAGATAAGCCCAGGGTGTCCAGCGCCGCAGGAAATCCGGCGGTAGCTGCGCGACCATCAGCATTGCGACGATCGCAACGCTGAGGCGAATGATCTGGTTCAGCAGCAGGCGATTGTTCTCGCCGACGGCGCTGTACATAACGAATAGTCCGAGAATACAGATCAGCAACAGGCCGACAAACAATGGACCGTCAATATTGAGCCGGCGTATGGTGCCGGATACGTCCGACAACGGCGCTTCTCTGCTCGCCAACAGGTGGTGTGAGTCAGTCAGACGCATTGCCACCGAACCCTAAATATTCGTCCATGATTGCTCTTGCAATCGGTGCGGCGACGCGGCTGCCACTGCTGCCATTCTCGACAACCACGGCGACCGCGATACGTGGTTTGTCGAGCGGGGCAAAGGCAATGAACAGCGCGTGATCGCGCAGCCGTTCGTCAATTTCCTCCTCGTTGTATTCCTCGTCCTGTGCGATGGAGATCACCTGGGATGTGCCACTCTTGCCGGCCATTTCATAAGGCGCGCCTGTGCCAACGGCACGCGCGGTACCTTTTGATCCCTGCATTACGTCGTGCATCGCATTAATGATGGTGTCCCAGTAGAAATCATTGCTGATTTCTACATCGTCGAGCAGCTCCGGTAATGTCAGGTAACGTTCTCCGCTAAGCGGATCCTCTATCGCAGTGACGAGATGCGGTCTGAAGCGGATACCACGGGTTGCGATAGCGGCGGCAACAGCGGCGAGTTGCAATGGCGTGGCCAGCATGAAGCCCTGGCCGATCGACGCGATGACGGTCTCACCGTTGTACCAGCGCTGATTGTCGCGGTCACTGAAATTCGCACGCTTCCATTCGCGAGACGGTACGAGACCGGTATGTTCGCCGGCAATGTCCAACCTGGCCTTGCTGCCCAGTCCGAAACGGGTGAGATAATCGTGCATATTGTCGATGCCGATGTCCTGGCTGATCTCGTAGAAGTAAACGTCGCACGATTGTTCGATCGCGTCATGAATGTCGACCGCTCCATGTCCCTCGCGCTTCCAGTCGCGGTAGCGATGTGTGCTGTTGGGCAATGTGAAATATCCAATACAAACGTTCTTGCGCGTCAGATTGGTTGCGCCAATCTCCAGGGCCGCCAATGCCAGCATTGGCTTGATCGTCGACCCGGGAGGGTATGTGCCGCTGACCGCACGATTGAACAGCGGTCGATCGGGGTTATTTTGCAGTTCGCTGAATTGCGCCGTACTCATTCCGACGGCAAACAAATTTGCGTCAAATGACGGCGCGCTGACGAGAGCGAGAATCTCGCCGCTCCACGGGTCCATCGCCACGACAGCCCCGCGCCGGCCCGCCAACGCTTTGCTGGCGAGTCGCTGCAGATCAAGATCGATGCTCAAATACAGATTCGACCCCGGTCCCGGGGTTTTGTCCGCAGGCAAAGCGTCCAGCAATTCGTTAGTGCTTGCCGGCACCTGTCGCCCACGTGCATTGGTGATTACATGGCGGTAGCCCGCCTCGCCGTGCAGGTCGGTCTCATAACTGCTTTCGACACCTGTTTTGCCCGTGTGCGAGGTACCCGCATAGCGCGCCGAGTCCAGCCGCTGCAGATCACTGCTGGTTATCGCACCCACATAGCCGACCGCATGCGCAAAAAGTTCCGGGTGCGGATAATGGCGCACCAGGCGAGGTTGGAAATCAACGCCCGGGAATCGTGGCCGCTGGATCGCGAAATTCGCGAGTTCTTCATCCGTCAGCCGGAATTTAAGCGTGACCGGCTTGAAGCGCTGACCGCTAAGACTCAGTTCCTTTATACGCGCAATATCGCTGGTTTCGATCAGGTCGATCGCGGCCAGGCGCCTGAGCGTGTCATCAATATCGTTTACCTGCTCGGGAATCAGTTCCAGTTGATAGGCTGGCAGGTTTTCCGCGATGACTCGCCCTTTGCGATCAAACACCAGTCCGCGAATAGGGGGCACAGCTTCAATGCGGATGCGGTTTCCCTGCGACTTCTCGGCGAACTGCTCATGGTCGAAAACCTGTAGCTGCACCAGTCGCCCGACTACGAAGCCAAGCAGGATAATCGAGACAAAAATAGAGACAACGACGCGGCCGACAAACAGGCGACGCTCGGCAAAATGGTCTTTGATCGGTGACAGCAGACTCAAATTAATTTCCTGACCGGTCTTGGTAGCGCACTCCTGAGAGGATCATGACGAGCAGCGGCCAGATCAATGCGCCGGTAATTACCGGTCCCCAATAGACTGTTGACGCGGCATGTGTTCCTGCGACACCGTTGGTCCAGAACAGCAGGAACTGATACACGGCCAAAAGTCCGAAAACGGTCGCGGTCAATTGCGGCAATGGGAATACACGCATCAACAGGTGGAACCGCACCGTTATGAAAACGATGACGCAGAAGGCGAGGGAGTGCTGACCGAGCAGAGTGCCTTGTGATACGTCAAGAATAAGCCCGATAATCCACGCGGTGCCAATACTCCAGGTGCGCGGCAATTGCATCGCCCAGAAGATCACCAACAGGGCCAGCCAATCAGGTCGAAATGGGTCGAGTGACTCGGGCAGCGGCATGATTGTGAGCAGCAGGCCGACTATCAGCGTTACGATGACCGTTCTGCGTGGCATGGCGTTGTGCTGAATCATTCGACGTGTCCCGCAGCGGGTGAGTTCTCTGCCGGGTTACCTTGCGCGCCAGCCGACCAGATCAGCATGACCTCACGCACCTGTCCCAGTGCTGCGGCCGGCGTCGCGCTAACGTTGGCATAGGGTTCGTGCGGAATGCGGGTGACCGATGCAACAACGGCAACCGGGTAGCCGGCCGGAAACACTCCGCCGAGACCGGAAGTGACGAGCAGGTCGCCGGCGCGAATATCAGCGCTGTTGACGACGAACGGCAATTTGAGGCTGCCGATCTGGCCTGTGCCCACGGCTATGGTACGCAGGCCGTTGCGGTTGACCTCAACGGGCAACGCGTGATCGGTATCACTAATCAGCATCGCCTGCGACGTCAACAAACCAGTCTTGATGACCTGGCCAACGACGCCATCGGCGTCGACCAGTGCCTGGCCGTCAAATACGCCGTCGCGACTACCGACGTTGATGACCAGACTGTGACTAAACGGGTTCGCATCGACCGACATGATCTCAGCGACACGAACCGCATCGCGCACCCGGCTGCGGGCATCGAGTAAGGCACGCAAACGGGCGTTTTCGGCCTCCAGCGCGTTGAATCTTTGCAGGCGTGCTTTGGTTAACAGTCGCTCGACCCGCAGTCGTCCCAATTCAAGTTCCAGCTCGTTGCGTGACGTTGTGGAGTCAGAGAGCCACGACCAGAAGCGCACCGGCGCGTCAACAGCGACTCGCAACGGGTAAACCGCCACACCTATGGCTTTGCGAACTGAATTGAGGTGGTTGTCGCGGTTGTCCACATACATCAGCACGATACTGAGAAATATCAGTGCGAGTAGGCGCAGGCCCAGTGCCGGGCTGCGCGTGGGATTAATGTTTTCTTGCCGGGACGTGACCATCGCGATTTTAGCTGCCTGTGGTCGGTCGACTCGACCCTGGGTTATTCGAGGCCGAACACCGCGGGGCCATGTTCGTCGATCAATTCGATCACGCGGCCGCCGCCACGCGCGACGCAGGTCAGCGGATCGTCAGCAATGACGACCGGCAATCCGGTTTCTTCCATCAACAACTTGTCGATACCGCGCAGCAATGCGCCGCCACCTGTCAGGACGATGCCACGCTCGGCGACATCGGCACCCAGTTCCGGCGGGGTTTGCTCCAGCGCTTCCTTGACCGCACCGACAATTCCTTGCAGCGGCTCCTGCAGGGCCTCGAGAATTTCGTTGCTGTTCAGTGTGAAGCTGCGCGGCACGCCTTCGGACAGGTTGCGGCCCTTCACGGAGATCTCGAGGACTTCCTGACCCGGGAACGCAGAACCGATTTGGTGGGTGATGCGCTCCGCCGTCGCTTCACCGATGAGAATGCCATAGTTGCGGCGCACGTAGCTGGTAATGGCCTCGTCGAAACGATCGCCGCCAATGCGCACGGAGGCAGCGTAGACAATGCCATTCAATGAGATGACGGCGACTTCTGAAGTACCGCCGCCAATATCGAGCACCATGGAGCCGCGTGCCTCATGGACGGGCAGACCTGCGCCGATCGCCGCGGCCATTGGTTCGTCTATAAGGTGTACCTTGCGCGCGCCTGCGCCCTCCGCGGATTCACGAATCGCGCGCCGCTCAACCTGGGTCGAGCCATACGGGACACAGATAAGGACTCTCGGGCTCGGCCGGAAATAACGCGACTGATTCACCTTGCGGATGAAGTGTTGCAGCATCTTCTCCGTGACCGTGAAGTCGGCGATGACGCCGTCCTTTAACGGCCGAATCGCCGTAATATGGCCCGGTGTGCGGCCCAGCATGTTCTTGGCTTCCTGGCCAACGGCCTCCACGACGCGGCCACGACCCGCGTCCTCACGAATTGCCACCACCGACGGTTCGTCGAGCACGATGCCATGCCCCCGCGAGTAAATCAGGGTGTTGGCAGTGCCGAGGTCGATCGACAAATCACTGGAAAAGTAGCCCAGAATATTCTTGAACATGGGTGGCGCAGTCTCGCAACGGGATCAACGGGGTAATCTATCAATGCGCAGGACATTCCACAAGGCGGCGTGTATTATTGCGTCCGCGGTGATACGCGGTGCGGTGGCACCGAATGTTGGCGCGATGGCGTCAATTATCGGCGCGATTGGCAATCACAAAACCCTCGGAATTCTCGCGTGTCACTCGACAAAGATCAGGTCCAACACATTGCGACGCTGGCGAGGCTGAAACTCTCTGCTGAGGAATGCGCCGAGAGCGTCGAAAAGCTCTCCAGAATCGTCGAATTCGTCGCTCAGCTGTCGCAGGTGGACACTCGGGGTGTATTGCCGATGGCGCATCCACTCGAGACAGCGCAGAGACTGCGCGCGGATGCCGTGATCGAGGTCAATGAGCGCGATCGCTACCAGGAAAATGCCGCGGAAGTGTCGGACGGCCTGTACCTGGTACCGAAAGTTCTCGATTGATGAGCTTGTACTCGCAAACACTGACCGAGCTTGCGGTCGGTCTGGAGAACGGTGAGTTCTCGTCTGTCGAGCTGACCCAGGCCTTGCTCGATCGTATCGCCGTGCACAACGACAAACTCAATGCCTTTATCACCGTCACCGCAGAGCAAGCGCTCGCGACCGCCGCACGTGCTGACGCCGCGCGCAGCGCTGGAAATGCAGGGGTGCTTAACGGGCTGCCGATTCTGCACAAGGACATTTTCTGCACGCGCGGCGTCAAGACGTCGTGTGGCTCCAAAATGCTGGATAATTTCGTCTCGCCTTACGATGCGACTGTCGTTGAGCGACTCGCCGACGCGGGTGCCGTGGTTCTGGGCAAGACGAATATGGACGAGTTCGCGATGGGCTCGTCGTGTGAGACAAGCTATTACGGGCCAGTCAGAAACCCCTGGAATCTCGAGTGCTCGCCCGGAGGCTCATCGGGTGGCTCGTCCGCGGCAGTCGCCGCGCGGCTTGCGCCGGCCGCGACAGGCACGGACACTGGCGGCTCTATTCGCCAGCCTGCGGCCTTGACGGGCACGGTGGGCCTGAAGCCGACCTATGGCCGCGTCTCGCGTTACGGCATGGTCGCGTTCGCCTCCAGCCTCGACCAGGCAGGCGTCATTACTCGCTCAGCCGAAGACGCCGCGCGCATGCTGGGCGTGATGGCCGGCTTTGACGAGCGTGATTCAACTTCGATTGACACGCCGGTGCCGGACTATGTTGCGAGCCTTGGCGATTCCATCTCCGGCCTGCGCGTCGGAGTCGTTCGGCAACACTTCGACGAGGGGCTGGACGAGCAGTGCGGCGCGCGAGTCAAGGATGCGATAGCCGTGCTCGAGTCGCTAGGTGCGACAACCGTAGAGGTCGATCTGCCCAACCTCGATTTGTCCGTCCCCACGTACTATGTCGTAGCACCGGCCGAGTGTTCCTCGAACTTGTCGCGTTTCGATGGCGTTCGCTTTGGGTATCGTGCTGAAGGCGCCGTGGACTTGCTGGATCTGTACTGTCGCAGTCGCGGCGAAGGTTTCGGCGATGAGGTCAAGCGCCGCATCATGACAGGCACCTACGTGCTGTCCGCCGGCTACTACGACGCCTATTACCTCAAGGCGCAACAAGTACGTCAGCTGATCAGTGATGACTTCAAGAAGGCATTTGCCGACGTTGACGTGATTGCCGGTCCGACTGCGCCGACGCCGGCCTTCAAATTGGGCGAAAAGGTTGATGATCCGATCACGATGTACCTGAATGACATTTACACCATCGGCGCCAACCTGGCTGGACTGCCTGGCATATCGGTGCCGTGCGGTTTCGTAAACGACCTGCCCGTCGGCCTGCACCTGGTTGGCACGCATTTCGGCGAAGAAACCCTGTTGCGTTGCGCACACCAATACCAACTACAGACTGACTGGCATCTGGCTTGTCCGCAGGGATTTGTATGAGTGTTTCAGCCTGGGAAGTCGTTATCGGCCTTGAGATTCATACGCAGCTTGCGACGAAGAGCAAGATTTTCTCTGGCGCATCAACGGCTTATGGAGCTGAAGCCAACACACAGGCTTGCCTTGTTGATCTTGGTTATCCGGGCGTGTTGCCGGTGCTCAACGTAGAGGTAATCAGGATGGCGACTCTATTCGGCCTCGCCGTCAATGCGACAATTGCGCCGCGTTCAGTTTTTGCGCGCAAGAACTATTTTTACCCCGATCTGCCCAAGGGTTACCAGATCAGCCAGTACGAGCTGCCCATTGTCGAGCACGGCGAGCTGTTTATTACCGATGCCGAAGGCAAGGAGAAGCGCATCCGCATTACGCGGGCGCATCTTGAGGAAGATGCCGGCAAGTCGATACACGAGGGCCTCGATGGGTCATCGGGCATCGATCTGAATCGCGCCGGCACGCCATTGCTGGAGATCGTTTCGGAGCCGGACCTGTCGTCGGCCAAAGAGGCAATCGCCTTCATGAAGAAGATTCACACGATCGTGCGTTATCTCGGCATCTCCGACGGCAACATGCAGGAAGGCTCGTTCCGCTGTGATGCGAACGTCTCCGTGCGCCCGCCTGGGCAGGAAGAATTGGGCACACGTGCTGAGCTCAAGAACCTGAACTCATTTCGTTTTATTGAGAAGGCCATCAACTTCGAAGTCGAGCGCCAGATAGAATTGATCGAGGATGGCGGCAAGGTTGCCCAGGAGACGCGTCTCTACGATTCCGACAAAAACGAGACGCGTGCAATGCGTTCCAAGGAGGAAGCGAACGATTACCGCTATTTCCCCGATCCGGACTTGTTGCCGATTGAGATCAGCGCAGAGTTCATTGCGGCCACGCGCGCAACGTTGCCCGAGCTGCCCGACGCCAAGCAACAGCGATTTGAGACCGATTACGAGCTGAAAAGCGCGGACGCCGGGATTTTGACCGCGAGTCGCGCGACAGCAGATTACTTCGAGGCGGTGGTTGCAGCCAGTGACGCAAAAACGCAGCTTGCAGCGAATTGGGTCATCGGTGAATTGTCTGCGGCGCTGAATCGCGATGGCCTGGAAATCGATAACAGCAAGGTCGCGGCCGACGCACTGGCAGGTCTGTTGAATCGCATTCACGACAACACGATCTCCGGCAAGATTGCGAAGCAAGTCTTCGAGGCCATGTGGGCAGGCGAGGGATCTGCAGACGAGATTATCGCAGCGCAAGGATTACGACAGATCACCGACAGTGCCGCGATCGAGGCCGTCGTCGACAAGGTCATAGACGCGAACCCGGGCCAGGCCGCGGAATACAGGGCGGGCAAAGACAAGTTGATCGGCTTTTTCGTTGGCCAGGTCATGAAAGAAACGCAAGGCCAGGCCAACCCGGGCCAGGTCAATCAGATCCTGAAAGACAAACTCAGCAAGTAGTAGGAGCGCGCCTTGCGCGCGAATGATCGCGGCTGCATGCCCTTTGGGTGCAAGGGCCGCTCGTACAATCGCGCGCAAGGCGCGCTCCTACGGTCATGGTTTTCATCATCAACTCTGGGTATACTATTCGGAAGTAATATAAAAGAATCGTTATATATTTATATGAAAGCTTCCACCGAGACTCTGCTGGCTCAATTCAAGGCACTGGCCGACCCTGTCCGGGCCAGGCTGGTGGCGCTCTGTGGCGTCGTTGAGTGCAGTGTTTCCGAGCTCACTCGTGTGACGGGGCAAAGCCAGCCACGAATATCGCAACACCTGAAGCAGTGTTGCGCGGCCGATTTGCTGGAGGGTTTCCGGGATGGTCATTTCGTCTACTACCGAGTCCCCACATCAAGGCCGGACTCGACTGTGCGCCGCCGCTTGCTGGCGATGCTTCCTGCGGATGAACCGCAGTTCGAACACGACGTTGCGAAGTTGCGCAAAATTCGAGCAGACAACCACCCGACAATACCCCCCACGAGCAGCGCTGACCGATCGTTGCATCAGGCGCTTGTCGAACTAACGGTTGCCCGGCCGCTTGGCGACCTTCTGGATATTGGCTGTGGCCAGGGCCGCATCCTCAAGCTGCTGGCATCGCGTGCGCATCGTGCCGTCGGAATTGATATCGACTCCGATGCGCGCCGGCTGGCGCGCGCCGAGTTGTTGTTGGCGGGCACACCGAACACGACACTGCGGCACGGCGACATGTATGACCTGAATTTTCAGGACGACGATTTCGACACTGTGATTCTCGACGATGTGCTGATCAGCGCTGAGGATCCTGTTGCGGCTCTGGTTGAAGCTCTGCGATTGTTGCGTCCGGGAGGGCGGTTACTATTCCTGGCATCAGTAGGCGACGCCGATGTCGGCGAAATCAAGGGCAGGATGGCGCAATGGGCAGCCGCTGCAAAACTGCGCCTGGCGCCGCCGCGCGCCATCCCCAGCAAGAACCCCGACTGGTTGCTTGCCGTCGCGACATGAACACCAAAATCGCGCCTGCAGTTTCTTTCGAGTTTTTCCCGCCACATACGGAGAAAATGGAGGCCACGCTATGGCAATCCATTGAGCGTCTCGCCGGGCTGGAGCCACAATTCGTATCGGTTACCTACGGTGCGGACGGCTCGACACGTGAGCGCACGCATGCGGCGGTGGCGCGCATCATTAGCGCGACGCAACTGACGCCTGCTCCGCACCTTACCTGTATTGGCGCGAGTCGCGGCGAGATCGACGACATCGCCCGCGAATATTGGGATATGGGCGTGCGTCATCTTGTGGCCTTGCGCGGGGATGCAACAAAGGGATCGGGCAGCACTGTTGCGCAGGCCGATGGCTATGCCTATGCGACGGACCTGGTCGCTGGGCTGAAACAAGTCGCCGACTTCGACATCTCAGTTGCCGCGTACCCGGAGGTGCACCCTGAGGCTCCGGATGCGGCGTTCGATCTGGATAATCTCAAACGCAAGCTTGACGCGGGCGCGACGCGCGCGATAACCCAGTTTTTTTTCGATGCGGACGTTTTTTTGCGCTTTCGTGATCGCTGTGCCAGGGCCGGTATAGAGTCATCCATCGTGCCAGGCATATTGCCAATTACACGGTTCCCGCAACTCGAGCGTTTTGCCGAAATGTGTGGCGCCAGCGTGCCGGACTGGCTACGGCAAAGATTCACCGGCCTGGAGGACGATGCTGAAACGCGGCAGATGATCGCCGCAAGCGTTGCAATCGAACAGGTGCGGCAGCTGCAGTCGAACGGCGTCGATGAGTTTCACTTTTACACTTTGAATCGCTCCGAACTGACGGTTGCGATATGTCATGCGCTCGGCGTGCGCCGCAGCCAGGCAGCGGCGTGAGGCTCAGGCGATGACACGCGACAATCGCATTGCATCCATGATGCGGGCGCTGTCCGAGCGCATCCTGCTGCTCGACGGTGCGATGGGGACGATGATTCAGAGCTTTGGACTGAGCGAAGACGAATATCGAGGCGAGCGCTTCGCCGACTGGGGACGCGATCTCAAAGGTAACAACGACCTGTTGACTCTCTCTCGCCCCGAAATTATCCGCGACATACACAACAGCTTTCTTGAGGTTGGTGCGGACATTATCGAGACCAATACGTTTAATTCGAATGCGCCTTCGATGGCCGATTACGGCATGGAAGAGTTTGTCGCGGAGCTCAATTTGACGGCGGCGCGCAACGCGCGCGAATGTGCTGACGCATACGCCAGCAAGACCGGCAGACCGCGATACGTGTCAGGAGTACTGGGACCGACTAACCGCACGGCATCCATGTCGCCGGACGTTAACGACCCGGGATTTCGAAATATTCAGTTCGACGAACTGGCTGCGACTTACGAGTTGTCGGCGACAGCGCTGATTAATGGCGGCGTCGACTTCCTGATGGTAGAGACGATTTTTGACACGCTGAATGCCAAGGCCGCGATCATCGGCATCAAGCGCAGCTTCCGTGCGACGGGCATTGAGTTACCCGTGATGATTTCCGGGACCATCACCGATGCGTCGGGTCGCACATTGTCAGGTCAGACGACAGAGGCGTTCTGGAATTCAGTTCGCCACATCAAGCCGTTCATGATTGGGCTGAATTGCGCACTCGGTGCCGCCGATCTGCGCCAGTACGTTGCCGAGCTTTCGCGCATTGCTGACACCCGTGTCTGCGCACACCCAAATGCCGGGCTGCCGAATGAGTTTGGTGAGTACGATGAGACCCCTGAGGAAATGGCTGAGGTTATTGGTGAGTTCGCGAGCAGCGGTCTTGTGAATCTGGTCGGCGGTTGCTGCGGTACCCGACCGGATCACATCCGCGCACTTCGTGATGTCGTGGATGGTGTTGCACCACGGACAGTGCCGGATATACCGGTGCGCCTTCGCCT
>JACZTO010000025.1 GCA_022573655.1 Pseudomonadota bacterium | reverse complement strand
ACGGAAACGATAGTGGTGTTGCCGCAACCGGCACGCTCGACCGCGGCAACACGCAGGAGGGCATCGACCTCGAACTCTCTGGCGGCAACATTATTGGTGGGCCTTTACCCGGTCAACGAAACATCATTTCCGGCAATAACAGCGACGGCATCGAGATCGATGGCGGTGATTCCAACGTTGTTCAAGGCAATTACATCGGCACGGACGTTACCGGCACAGCCTTGATACCCAACGGTCGTGACGGCATCGATCTTAATGATAACGGTGGCGATGGCGCGATGGATAACCTGATCGGTGGCACCAGTGCCAACGAAGGTAACCTGATCCGCGGAAACACACTGTACGGAGTCAATGTCCGGAATGCGACTGTCGACAATAATGCGATCCTTGGCAATCAAATTTTCGAAAATATCCTGCTCGACATCGATCTCGGTGACGATGGCATAACCATTAACGATCCGCTCGATCCGGATGTAGGTTCCAACGAACTTCTGAACTACCCGGTGATCATCGCTGCGACCGAAACCCTTGGAACCATAACCGCCTTTTTCCAACTCGATGTGCCCGCCGGCGATTATCGCATCGAGTTCTTTAGCAATCCCTCAGGCGCGCATATATCGGGCAACGGCGGCGGCGAGGTTTTTGCCGGTGCACGCATGATTACGCATGCCGGGGCCGGCGTTGAATTGTTCTCGCACGCATTTCCCGGTGCTGCCCTCGACATCATTACGTCGACGGCGACAGAGAGATTTGCGGGACCCACCTACGCTTCGACGTCCGAATTCTCGACTGCGTTTACGGCGACTGCACTAGCTCCGTTTACGGCGCATTGGCCGCTGGATGAAACCTCCGGAACCGTTGCTGTCGATGTGGACGCTGGCAATAACGGAACCTATCAGAACGGCGTTCTGTTGAATCAGATTGCAGCCTGTTCGGACACGGGCAACGCTGTGTATTTCGATGGTGTGGACGATTTGGTCGAGGTACCTCACTCACCGGATTACCTGATGGACGAGGGTACTGTGTCCTTCTGGGCGAATGCCGACGCGATCCTGGCTACACCGCAGGGAATGTTCTCCAAGGACTCGACCGGTCTCGATACCGGGGGCCACCTGACGTTCACAATTCAACCGGGCGGCGACGTGCAAGTCCGACTGCAAAGTACGACGTCGTCCATGCTTGTCAACAGCGCACCGATCACGCCGGGAACCTGGGTCCATGTCGCCTTTAGCTGGGGCCCGGGCGGCATGGCCCTGTATATCGACGGCGGAGCCCCCGTAACAGATCCCTACACCGGCGGACTGGGTACGACGTCGGGCGGCACTGGCAATTTCGAGCCAATCGCGTTCGGTGCCGGCACGACAGTTTCCGACGATCTCCTGGTTACGCCAACAACTCAGTTCTTTGCCGGCTACATGGACGATGTGCAAATCATTAACAGGGCACTGTCGTTGCCGGAAATCGTAACGCTTGCTACCTGCACGCCGAGTCTGAACATCATCAAGGTTGCCTTCGAGACCGACGGCACGCCGATACCGAGCGGTTCGGTCGTTCCGAATTGCCTGGAAATCAAATTCCTGCTCTACATCAACAACAAGGGCGGTGCGCGGACCGATATTAGCGTTCGGGACGTGCTCGATCCGGCGTTCCAGTACCAGACGGGCACGATCAAGGTGGACAACTCGGTAGCGGAATGTGCGTTGACCGCCTGCACGCCGGCCGAGGAACTGGCGATTTTCACGGCAGTGAACGCAACTATTGCTTTAACAGATGCAGTTGACGGCGATGCCGCGAGCTACACGGGCGGAAGTTTGAGCATCGACGCCGGCAATCGGTATGTGGGTAACCCGCAGCTGGACATCAGCGGCAATGCAGTCTGGGCCATTTTATTCTCGGTGAAGATGCCATGAGCCGAGCCACCTTTATGAACACGATGACACTGGAATGATGCTTCTGACATAGAATAATGGTCGCGGTAGGAATGCCGGTCGCCCGGCACCCCCCGCACAGATCCCAGCGTGCGCTACTAACGCACTGGGCTCCTCCTTCGGGTTCTGGCGTCAAAGCGGCCGGTAGGATGAGAATGCAGTAAACGAATCGGTGGAAAGAAACGAGTGGTCCGACGCTCGAACGCCTTCCAGCTCAAGTAGGCTTTCTGACTCCGGCGCTTGAGCGCACGCAACCAGTACCAGCGTACCTGAGTGAAGAACACGTACAAAGAACGCAGATTGCCCGAGACCGCAAAGTAATTCAGATATCCTTGCAGCACCCGGCGCAGCCACCTGCCCGTCTCGTAAATCGAGTCGTGCATGCGACGCCGCAACTCCTGCTTAATGAACTGAAGTCGTGCCCGCATTCGTTTCCTGATGGTCCTGCGCCCGATGACAAACGTACCGCGCTTGCGCGAGGTCGTGCAGAAGTGGGTAAAGCCAAGAAAATCGAATGTCTCCGGCTTACCCAGCCCCTGTCGCTTTCTGTCATTGATCGCCCAGCGTCCAAACTGGATCAGCCGGGTTTTCTCCGGGTGCAACGTTAACCCAAACATCTGCAGCCGTTCCCGCATCTCTGTAAGAAAAGCCCGCGCCTCTTCCTCGTGCTCAAAGCCCAGAACAAGATCATCCGCATAGCGGACCATAAGCACATCCGCTGACGCTTTTTCCTGCCGCCAGCGGTTGGCCCACAGATCGAACCCATAGTGCAGGTACACGTTTGCCAGGATCGGTGAGATCACCGCACCCTGAGGCGTGCCCCGACTACTCCGTTCGTGTCGGCCATCGTGGATCGTCCCGACCTTCAACCACTTCGTGATGAGACGCAGCAGACGTTTGTCCGCAATCCGGTGTCGGAGAAAACGCAATATCCAGTCATGCTCCATGGCATCGAAGAACCCCTGAATATCTGCATCCAACACCCAGTTCACCCGCTTTCGATAAATCCCGGTACTTAATGCATCCAGCGCATCGTGCTGGCTGCGTCCGCGCCGGAACCCATACGAAAAACCCAGAAACTCAGGCTCATAAATCGCCTCTAGAACAAACACCACCGCCTGTTGGACAATCTTGTCCTCCAGACACAGGATACTTAAAGACCGCTCCGTGCCATCTGCCTTCGGGATCATCGTCCGTCTGGCAGGCTTGGCTCGGTAACTTCCCCGGTGTATCCGTCGGTGCAGATCTTCGAGCGATTCGTTGAGACCTTCGCCGTAGGCTTGCCACCTCACACCATCGATTCCCGGTGCAGCCTTCTGCTTTAACGCAAGATAACTCTGCTCCAGTAACTCAACATCGATGTGATGTAGCAATGCGCTAAACCGCACATCCTTCCTTGCTTGCGCCGCTTGGCGCACAGACAGCAAGCCGCTCGACGTAGCAACCCGGCTCTGAGTCCGGTCCACGGTCGTCTGCTGACTGTTCCCCTCAGGCAAGGTCCTTCCCTCCACCATCTCCGCCGAGGGCGAGCCCTCTTTGTTCGATAGCTTCATCGGTACTACGACCTTGTCCGACTTCTCATCCACATACTGGTTCATCGTTCGGTTTATGCCTCCATGAACCGGCCCGGTATGCCATACCGGGCGTGAATGAGATCTCCCAGGTTCCGGTCAAAGGACGTCTCCACGTGCATGGGGTCTACGACGGCGCAAGGTTCGGGCAATGCTTGCCTGTAATGCATTGTCACGATGTTGCTTTCTCCTCAGCAGAACGAGATCAGCACCTCAAACTTCGGCCACTTTCGCCGCTCAATACCCAGCCCATGGTCTCCCCTGTGAACGCTTCACGCCTACCCTCACGAGTAGCCGCGCATCACTCGGGGCCGGGGCGGTTGGCTAAACCTTTCCCCGTAGAGGACTTTCACCTCCTATCCTTTGCCAGCTTTGCCTGGCGCACTCCGCTTTTGGCCGAGGCTGTTAGCTGACCTTCATTTCGATAATATCTTGATGATTTGAACGTCCGCTGTTGAGAAAAGCTGCCGTTCGACGACCAATAGAAACGGCTTGGCATATAAATGCACGTTTTCGAGTAATCGCGCCACCGTTAGTCCACACAAGAAAGCCCGCGCAAGCGCGGGCTCTCGTGCGTCACTCTAAATCTTCCTATCGGTCGCCTTCTTTGTCCTTGTCGCCACCGCAGGATCCTTCGGCATCCTTGTCGCCGCCACACGATCCTTCACCTTTTTTGTCGTGACCTTCACCATCCTTGTCGCCACCACAGGATCCTTCACCTTTTTTGTCGTGACCTTCGCCTTCCTTGTCACCGCCGCAAGACCCTTCGCCGCAGCTGCCCTCAGCCTCTTTGCCTTCTTTGTCGCCACCGCAAGACCCTTCGGCGTCGCCAACCATGTAGCCGGTGCTCAGTGTCGACATCGAGAACGGATTCTCAATCGTGTCTGCGCTAACAATACCACCGATTGCGAACGACCCAGCCAGTACAGCACCTACAGCCAACGCTACGGGTTTGATTATTTTCTTCTCTGACATCTCTTTCTCCTACAGGTTTTGCCCAAGACGGGCGTTCGTTTATCAGCTACCGGGCCGTCAAGTGGTCCAGTTGACTGAATCAAGCATGTTCTGAGTTACGTGATCAAGTTGTTCTTCGCGGTCGCCGATAATCGCAATGCTGCCGCTGCCCACGGGAATTATTACGCCATGAACATTGTCGCCCACGAATGTTCGCGCTTTGCTTACCGACTCTTCCGGCATCAGCAGAATCGTGATGGGACCGCGCTTGCCCTGGACGACCAGGTGAGGAACCAGGTTGCCATTGATTCTGCAACTTTGCGCATAGGTGATGATGCCCGCATCGTGATTCAATGCCGCGATGTGAGCCGGTACCGCCTTTACAAGTCGACGCTCCGAAACCGGTGTGCTCGTCACGCGAAACGCTCCCGGCTCTCGATCAACGTGCGCCAGTACCTGCTCTTCGAGCGAGACATACGACGTACCATAGCCCGGCAGGCGAATCCCGATCAGCGCTGCGAGCAGAACTGTCGCCGCCAATGCAAACCATACCGGCCTCGTGAACGCTCGGCGCACCGCCAGGAGCGTGACATTATTACTGGCAGCGGAGACATCAATATCAGGCAGCTCCGGCATTTTCAATTCCGGCACATTGATCTGCAGAGCACCCTTGATCCCGGCATCCAGGGCCTGGATTTCAGACCGGAAGGCCTGGCAATCAACACACGCCGATACGTGCTCGGTGCCGCCATCGAAGGCCGGGTCCGCGCTGATTGCCTCTCTGTATCTTTCGCAGTTCATCGTCTCAGTGTCCCGGCTCATGAGCACATCTCATCAGCCACGTTTGCTTTGAGCTTCAGGCGCGCCCGGTGCAGGCGCGTTAACACCGCGCCCTGCTTCAGGCCCATCAGCTCTGCGATTTCGTTGGTGCTATAGCCCATAAGGACTTGCAGAACCAGCGGCTCGCGATAATCGCTGTCGAGCTCGTATATTGCGTCTCTCAGGTCACCGAGCTCATCACCTGGCGCCGTAGCCAACAATGCCGCCTGTGACGCCGTCAGGTCGTCGATGTCGACCGTTTCCAGGCGACGCCGCTCAAAGTAGCGCGCGTTTTCTCTGCGCACGATCGTCAGCAGCCACTGCCTGGCCGCCGCTTCGTCTCGCAAAGCATCAAGCGATTTCCAGGCACGCAGTAATGCCTCCTGTACGACATCCTCCGCGATCGCCTTGTCACGACACAACCACGCGGCGTAGCGATACATGTCCTGGTGGAAAACGGCCACAATCCGGTCGAATCTCCGTCTCCTGTCGCCCACAGCGTTGCTATTGTTCATACGAGATGACCCATTCCTTCTACTTTTTATTACCAGATCAGCCTAAAACTGCCACAAAGCGTGGCAACACGCTTTAAATACAGGGAAAATAACGACTGCCAATTGTTATTCTGTTTAGCTATGAGTGTATCGCACCCCGGTCAGTTCCCTAGAATTCGCCTGCGCCGCAGCCGTCGCACCGCTGCGCTACGACGCCTGGTCGCCACAACCGGGCTATGCAGCGATGATCTTATATACCCGGTCTTCGTGCAGGAGGGCAAAGGCAAGACCGAACCAGTCCCATCGATGCCCGGTGTCAATCGCTATAGTGTTGACAAATTACTTGTCAGAATTGGCTTGGCCCGTGATCTCGGCATACCCGCTGTCGCACTGTTCCCGGTCATAGACGAGGCTGCCAAGACAGCCGATGGTTCAGAATGTGCGAATCCCGATGGGCTGACTCAGCGTACGATCAAGGCCATCAAAGACAAGTTTCCGGAGCTTGTGATTATCACCGACGTGGCCCTGGACCCATACACGACACACGGCCAGGACGGCATTATTGACGACAGCGGTTACGTGCTGAATGACGAAACGGTGGCCATGCTGGTGCGCCAGACTTTGTCGCACGCGGCGGCCGGCGCCGACATCGTAGCGCCCTCCGACATGATGGATGGCCGTGTCGCCGCCATGCGCGATGCGCTCGAACAGAACGGCCATGTTAATACTCTCATACTCGCATACGCGGCCAAGTTCGCATCTGCGTTTTATGGCCCTTTCCGTGACGCAGTCGGCTCTGCTGCGACCCTTGGCAGAGCCGACAAGTCGACCTACCAGGTAGCGCCGGCGAACTCCGACGAGGCAGTGCGTGAGGTTGGGCTGGATATTGATGAGGGTGCTGACATTGTCATGGTCAAACCTGCGTTGCCATACCTCGATATCGTGCGGCGGGTTAAGGAGACCTACCGCATTCCGGTATTTGCTTATCAGGTCAGTGGCGAATATGCGATGCTCAAGGCTGCCGCGGAAAACGGCTGGCTTGATGAGCGCTCCACAGTACTGGAGTCACTACTCGGTATGAAACGAGCGGGCGCAAGCGCAATATTGACCTATTATGCTATTGACGTCGCACGCTGGCTTGCGGAGTAGTGGCTTGTCGAACGCAACAACAAGCGACGCCACCACGATCGATCGTTACGGCGTAATGGGCTATCCCGTTTCCCATAGCCGTTCTCCCCTCATTCATAAGTTGTTCGCCCTGCAGACCGAACAGAAACTCCAATACGAATTGTTACAGGTCACGCCTGAGAATCTCGAAACCGCAATTCGCCAGTTTCAGCGTACTGGTGGCAAAGGACTCAACATCACGGTTCCGCACAAAGGCGCAGTTACCCGACTGGTTGACCAGGTGAGCGAGCGGGCCACTACCGCCGGCGCCGTTAATACGTTAGCGTTTCAAGGCGGCAGGATAATCGGTGACAACACCGATGGCATCGGCCTGCTTCGTGATCTCGTCGTCAATCTCGGACTTGCGCTTGAAGGTGCAAATATTCTGATTTTAGGGGCAGGCGGCGCAACACGCGGCATCATTGGCCCGCTGCTTGAAATGCAGCCGTCCTCACTATGCATTGCGAACCGCACCGTGGACAAGGCCGAAGCACTCGTGGAAAAATTCTCGGAATCAGGACCAGTGTCCGCGTCGCAGTTCAGTGTCGTTCCGACAACCGAGGCTTACGACCTGATCATCAACGCGACATCGGCAGGCCTGAAAGGAGAGGCGCCTCCATATCCGGCTGCCGCGATATCGGCAACGACTTTTTGTTATGACCTGTCCTACGGCCTGAAACCGACGCCATTCAGCGTGTGGGCTCGAGACAACGGCGCTGCGCGATCCGTGATGGGCTGGGGCATGCTGGTCGAACAGGCCGCAGAGTCATTCAACATCTGGAGAGGCGTGCGTCCCGATACGGCCCCGGTACTCAGGCAAATGTCTATTGCCGCATAGTGACGAGTTCTTCGGCGTTGGTCGGGTGAATCGCGACAGTGTCATCGAAATCCGTTTTTGTCGCACCCATACGCATCGCTACCGCAAAGCCCTGCAGCATCTCATCGGCGCCCTCACCGATGATGTGGCAACCCACGACACGCTCTTGATCACCTGTCGTTATTAGTTTCATGGACGAACGCCGCTTGGCATCAC
Organism: Pseudomonadota bacterium; assembly: GCA_022573655.1. Lineage (GTDB taxonomy): Bacteria > Pseudomonadota > Gammaproteobacteria > Steroidobacterales > Woeseiaceae > UBA1847. The sequence continues at coordinate 20,579 of JACZTO010000025.1, read as the reverse complement.
CCAGCGCGTAATACATCGGAGTGAATTCGGAAGTGTAAACTTTAACGTCATCTCCGTACTCTGCCCGTGCCTGTTTTTCAGTCATGCCAACCGTACCGATAGTCGGGTGGCTGAAAATTACAGTGGGGATCAAGTCGTAATCGAGTTGCCGACCTTCCATGCCACCGTACAGCCGGTCAGCAAGGCGACGACCGGCAGCGATGGCAACAGGCGTTAATGAAACACGACCCGTTACGTCCCCGAGCGCGTGAATATGCGCAACGTTCGTCTGTTGCAGATTATCCGTCGCAACAAAGCCACGATCATCCAGAAGCACACCCGCCTTGTGCACATCCAGCTCCTCGGTATTCGGTATGCGTCCGATCGCCCACAGGACACAATCGACCGGACCAAACTTCCGGCCATCTGCAGCATTGAGCAGCAAGCCGTCATCCAGCTTCGCAAGCGTCGTAGGAATTACGCCCGTATGCAACGCAATGCCGCTGTCGCGCATGGCAGCCATTAGCTCCGTGCTCAGCATCGTATCGAAACTGCGCAACAAGCCTTCTTTGCGCACAACAATCTGCGTTTCACTACCAAGCCCGTTGAACACCCCTGCAAGTTCAGCCGCGACATAGCCGCTGCCTGCGACCAGAACCCGTTGTGGCCGTTGTTCGAGTGCAAAGAAATCGTCCGAGGTGATTCCCAGTTCGGCGCCCGGAATATTGGGCACGACGGGTCTGCCGCCCGATGCGATGACCAACCGTTCAGCCCTGTACTCCCGACCGTTTACTTCGACAGTATTCGCATCGATAAAACGCGCCGAACCGGCAATGTATGTCACACCACGCTGGTCCATGTTTCTGGCATAGATTTCGTTTAAACGTTTGATGTATGCATCGCGGCGCACTTTGAGCGCACCCCAATCGTGGCTGCGCACCGCAAGATCAAAGCCGTAGTCAGCCGCATGTTGGAACTGATGTGCGTGCTGCGCCGTGTACCACATGACCTTCTTGGGAACACAACCTACGTTGACGCAGGTACCGCCAAGCGGACCGCTTTCAACGACCGCTGCAGTCGCACCGTACTCTGCCGCACGCTGCGCATGCGCGAGTCCGCCACTACCGCCACCGATGACCAACAGGTCAAATCGTTCCGTCACTTCTTTCTCCATGTGTTGCTGCTGTGTGCCACAATATGTCTCATGACGAACCCCTTGCTCGACACCACTTCGCTGCCTCGATTTGGCGAGATTACACCGGACCATGTCTTGCCCGCCATCAAGCAGCTAATCGGCGCCCATCGAACACAACTCGCCGCACTCCTGGATGGCAACGACGAGCCGAATTTCGACTCGCTCGTCGTCCCGGTTGAACAGATGGAGCACGAACTCAGTCGAGTATGGTCACCAGTCAATCATTTGCAAAGTGTACTTGGATCACAGGACTGGCGTGAAGCCTACAAACAAGCGCTGCCACTACTGACCGATCATGGCACCGAAATATCACAGAACATTCGCTTGCAGCGCGCCTATGCTCACGTCGGCGCCTCGTTCCCTGCCGATGCGAACGAAGCCAGTCGCAGCGCGGTCGAGCACGCCTTGCGAGACTTTCGCCTTGCTGGCGTCGATCTGAAAAAAGCCGACAAGGATCGCTTCAAAGTAATCATGCAGGAGCTCGCGGCGGTCCAGGCCAGGTTTGAGCATAATATTCAAGACGCATCTGACGCCTGGTCAATGCACATATTGGAACTCGATATGCTTGCCGGCTTACCGCCGCAAGCTATCGACAGGGCTGCGGAAGAAGCCCGGCGCCAAGATAAGGAAGGCTGGCTACTGTTGCTCGACTACCCGACCTATGACGTAGTAATGACGCTCGCGCATGAACGCCAGCTTCGAGAAAAGCTATACCGCGCCTGGGTCACACGCGGTTCCGACAAGGGCGACGACGCAGAATGGGATAACAGCGCGAATATTGAAAAGATACTCGCGCTACGCCACGAGGCAGCAAACCTTGTCGGCTTCCAGACTTACGCCGACTATTCTCTCGCTACGAAAATGGCCGACTCCACGGATGAGGTAATCGACTTCCTGCGTACGCTCGCTCAACATTCCCGCGAGGCCGCGAAGCAGGAGCTCGCGGAATTAACGCTTTTCGCCGGTACTGAGCTCGAACCCTGGGACATCGCATTTTGGCTCGAGAAATTTAAGCAAGCGAAGTATTCGGTGTCGAATGAAGCGCTGCGCCAGTATTTTCCCGCCACTACCGTCGTCGACGGTTTGTTTGATTTAGCTGCGCGACTTTATAGTGTGCGCTTGATTGAGCAGGATGATGTTGCAGCGTGGCACAAGGATGTGCGCTACTTCGCGATCGAAGACGCTAGTGGTGACCTGCTGGGTGGCTTCTACACGGATCTTTTTGCACGTCATGGCAAACGTAACGGCGCCTGGATCGACGAATGCATTAGCCGCCAGAACCTGAATGGCGCTACCGCATTACCCGTCGGCTATCTCGTTTGCAATTTCCCGCCGCCGGATGATGCCGGACTGTCGTTACTGGCTCATGACGACGTGGTTACATTGTTCCACGAGTTTGGTCACATGCTGCACCACCTGTTGACCCGCATCGACTTACCCAGCATTGCAGGAATTAACGGTGTGCCGTGGGACGCTGTCGAGCTGCCCAGCCAATTCATGGAAAATTTTGCCTGGAGTTACGACGTGCTGGAGCGTTGCTCGGCTCACGCGAAAACCGGTGATCCATTGCCGCTGGAACTTTTTGAAAAACTCAACAAGAGTCGTAACGCCGGTGCTGGGCTTGCGATGCTGCGCCAGATCGAGTTCGGGCTCTTCGATTTTCGACTGCACACGGAGTATGAGCCCGGTAAACCGGCCCGCGCCCTGCAAATGCTGCAGGAGGTACGAGAGGAAGTTTCGATGCTGCGTCATCCGGACTACAACCGCATGCCACATGGATTCGCGCACATATTCGCCGGGGGCTACGCGGCAGGATATTACAGCTACAAGTGGGCCGAAGTGCTGGCTGCTGACGCGTTCTCGGCTTTCGAGGAGGCCGGCATATTCGACCAGGCAACTGCGCATCGTTTCCGCAAAGAGATACTCGAGATCGGCGGTAGTCGCGACATCATGCAAGCCTATATCGCGTTTCGTGGTCGCAAGCCGACTATCGATGCGTTGCTGCGTCAGAACGGAATTCGCAGCGAGTGAAGATAGCGACCTGGAACGTCAACTCCATGAACGTTCGTAGACCGCATGTTGTCGAATGGCTACAAGTCCACGAGCCTGACGTACTCGTGTTGCAGGAACTCAAACAGATTACTGAAAAGTTTCCGCTGGACGAGCTTGAGGCAATCGGTTACCACTCTGTTGCGAGCGGACAAAAAACTTACAATGGAGTGGCTGTCATCAGCAAAACGCCGGCATTGGACCCGGTAACGGACTTTCCGGACTTCGACGATCCACAGCGACGGATTCTCGCAACCACAGTGAGTGACGTTCGGATCGTCAATCTTTACATACCGAATGGTTCGGAGGTCGGTTCTGAAAAGTATGCGTATAAACTCAGCTGGCTCGCTGCATTGCGCAACTTCCTCGAAGCAGAACTACGCCGGCACAAGAATCTCGTTGTGCTTGGGGATTTCAATATCGCGCCTGCGGACGCAGACGTACACGATCCCGAAAAGTGGGGCGAGGCAATTCTTTGCAGCCCACCGGAACGCAAGGCGCTCGCAGACCTGTTGGATATGGGACTAACCGATGTGTTTCGCAAGTTTGAACAGCCGGACAAAACGTATAGCTGGTGGGATTATCGCGCGGCAGGTTTTCGTCGTAATGCGGGATTGCGCATTGACCTTATACTTGGCAGCGCCGCAATGGCAGAGCAATGCACGGCCTGTTACGTCGATAAGGAACCGCGCGCCTGGGAACGCCCCTCCGATCATGCGCCAGTGATTGCTGAGTTTGATGACTGACACCAAAAGGCTCACTATTGCGATGTAACATAATGTCGGATTCTCCCTGAAGGAGTTCAAATCTGCCATGTATGATGGCAAGCAAAAAGAGCGGAAAGTCATGTCTCAGGATCGCCAAAACGACTTCGACGTCACGAATACTGTGCAGGTCAGCATTACTGCCACAGTGCGTGATGCCGTGCAGGATCTCTATGCAGAGATCTTTCCAGGCACGTCGTTCGACCGCTTATGGCTGGCTTTTTACGACTTTGAGCGCCTCTTCACGGGTCGCTATCCGGGCTACAACGGCTGCGACACGACTTACCACGACCGGCAGCACACGCTGGACATGACGCTGGCGCTTACAAGACTGGTCGCCGGCTATGAACGTAGTGTGGAGCCCCACGATCGTCTTGGCGCCGATCGTGCGCAGATGGCCATCATCACCTCGTTGTTTCATGACTCAGGATACATTCGCCACGAGGTTCGCGACGAAAATTTCAAGAACGGCGCTCAATTTACGCTTTACCATGTTTCCCGCAGCGCCGATTTCTTACGCCGTTATCTTCCTGAGCTTGGCCTGTCTCATGACGTCGGCGTCAGCAGCATGATCGTGCATTTTACGGGCTATGAGCTCGACCTCGACAAGATCGAGCTGGACGATCCGCGCGATATTATTTGCGGTCACATGATAGGCACCGCGGACTTGATCGCCCAGATGGCAGATCGTTGTTATCTCGAGAAGTGCCGCGATCGGCTTTACAACGAATTCGTTGTAGGCGGGGTCGCGGTGGAAAACGCGACGCCCGGCGAATACACGGTGCGCTACAAATCCGGCAAGGACCTGTTGAAAAAAACCCCGGCATTTTATCAGCAGGTCGTGCGCGACCGTTTGAACTCCAAGTTCAATCGAGCATACCGCTACGCAGAAGTTCTCTACAACGGCCAGAATCCATACGTTGATGCGATACGCGTGAATATTACTCACCTCGTGCGCGTCATTAAGACCGACGACTGGTCGCTACTACGTCGCGAACCTGCCTGCTTCCTTGGGCTTGCGAATGCGATGCAGGACATTGAGCAGCTCGTTAGATTGCAACTGGCCTCACTGACCGGCCGCAGAATCAAGACCGACGAACCATTGCTAATGCCGGTTTGACGACGCCCTCATCGGCACGAATCCCGGCTTTTTGACATCGAGCTCGCCCTGGCGTTCGAGATTCGCCGGCCATTCCTACTCACCTCGCCACAGCCGCAGCGCGTAGTATTGCTCTCGCGTCAGGCGCCTGTTGGCCAGGAACGCGGCGAGCCCGGCGCTCACTGCCGCGTAGAATGCATCCGCCGCACTCAACACCTCATCGAAGAATACCGGCCATGTCATGCTGGTGACTGACTGCAGTATGTACAAGGTATCAGTGGCGAAGGTTTCCGCGGTGTAGTCCGCCGCGATTACGATGTGAGCTACCAGCGAACCTGTCACCGCCAGGGCTGCGGCGAGTGCCGGAAATTGCCAGTCGACGCCACGTCCAGCCCATCTAATTGCAAACCCAAGCAGATATCCCAATACGACGGTCATCCACGGAAACACACGATTCACAAGCGATGTCATGGCCGCCCAAAGCAGGCTGAACACGATTATCGTAATGATCCCGGCAATGGTGGCATCGCGAATGGATTGCGCGTCGACCAGTCGCTTGCCGTCGGCCGCCGTGGCATCGGAACCCGCACCGCTGCCGTGTCTTTTTTGTAATCGAAGCGGATTGCTGGTGTTGCCCATGGTGTGGATGATAACTTCTCCACCGATGAGCTGTTGACTATTAGAAGAATTTCCCAGCTTGAGGTTAGGCAAATTGCAGTACCGCGTACCCGAAGGAGGATCAACTTGAATCACTCGTTGCACACTAGACCCAAAATTTCTGGCGGTATTATTCGCGCAACACTGCTGCTGGCCACACTGTCCACCTGCACACAAGTTCCTGCGCCGCCTGTCGATGCTCGCGCCTCGAAAGTGGCAGCCCTGTTCGAGCACTATGATGAAGGCGTGCAGCCCGGCGCGGCCGTGTTGGTCATCAAAGATGACGCGGTTGTTTTTGAGCGCGGCTTCGGCTACGCGGACCTGGCAAACAAGGTGCGCATCGATGCTGATTCGATGTTCAGGCTCGCTTCGGTCTCAAAGCAATTCACGACAATGGCAATTATGGTGCTTTCGGAGGAAGGCAAGCTAACTTACGACGACCTTCTGTCGCAACACGTACCCGAACTGAATTCCTGGCCCGGCGTGACCCTTCGCCACCTGATGACACATACGTCGGGAATTCCCGACCATTACGTGGCGGGTTACTACGAGGCCTACGACCCATCAGGTCCGATGGTGCAAAACGACGAACTCGTCGAAATCATGTTGCAGTATCCGGAGCCGGACTTCGCTCCTGGCGACGATCATGTTTACAACAACGGCGCTTACGAACTATTGACCACCGTCGTCGCAAGAATCTCCGGCATGTCGTTCGCCGACTTCGTCACACAACACGTACTTGTGGCCGCCGGCATGCCTACCGCGACACCATTCAGATCCGCAACGCCTGACATTCCGAAGCGTGTTTACGGCTACAACCAGACGGACGAAGGCTATGAGCTGGACGACTATGATGCGTTCAACGCCATGCTAGGGGCCGGTAGTATTTACGCAACGCTTAAGGACTTTTATGCCTGGGATCAGAGTTTGCACGCGAACACCGTCGTTACCGCCGCAACTCTGAACGAGGCCTACAAAGGCACGCACTTAAACAACGGCAAGATAATCAATTATGGCTTCGGCTGGAAAATAGGCGAACACAACGGTCATCTTTTCATCGGTCATGGCGGTTCCTGGGTCGGTTTCCGCACCAACATCTCCCGGTTTCCTGAGGAAAACCTGACCATAGTGGTGCTGACGAATCGCCGCGAAGCAAAGCCAGGCGCATACGCCGAGAAAATCGCAAATATATACCTCCCCGATCGCGGCAACACCTACCTGCCCGACGAGTCACAAGCTGCAGTCATGCAACATCACAGAAGGATTCCCGACGACGATATCTGGTGGACAGTAACGGGTCCCGAAATGGGCTGGATGCACCGTCATGTCGAACAGATATTCCCGACGGTCGCTGTTTATCGCAATGGTCCTGTTCGAGAGCTTGATTACGAATTGAATGACGATATTGGAAAGGTACAGGTCGACACTCCTGATGGCCCATTATCCTTTAACAGATTTATCCACAGCGACCATTCAACCGCCATGGGCGTGGTTATCCTGCACCAGGGCAAGATCGTATTCGAGTCCTATCCGCGCATGCAGGAATACGAACACCCGACCTATTGGTCTACCGCGAAAGTTTTCGCCGGTGCTCTGGTTCGTATTCTTGAAGAGCGCGGCGAAATAGACGTTTCCAAGCCGATCGACTACTACGTTCCTCGACTGGCCGACTCGGTGTTCGCCGGTACCACCGTACGCAACGTTCTCGATATGGCGCTGGGCGTCGACTGCACCGAAGAATACATAGACCGCGATTCCTGCTACTACCAGTACTCGATGGCGATCGGTGATGGCTTTCGCTCCGCAGACGCGCCGGACAATCCCTATGACTTCATGGCCACCGTCGAGATCGAGCGCACCGGCCCGCAGGGCGAGAAATTCGTCTACTCGGGTGGCACCAACTTCTTGCTGATGTGGCTGGTGGAAGAAGTAACGGGCTTTCCGTTCCAGGATTCAGTTACAAAAGAATTCTGGTATCACATCGGAGCAGAAAATGACGCCGCGTTTTTCGCCTACCGCTACGGAATTGCAGTGTCGCACGGCGGGTTGCTTGCGAAGATGCGTGACCTCGCGCGCTTCGGCCTGCTCTACACACCGAGCTACACAGTGGTTTCAGACAAGCAAATTATTTCCGATGCACACATCGACTTGCTGCTAAATGGCGGCCGGCCGCATCTGTTGCGAAACGCGGGCGTGCCTGAAGATAGCGGCATCAAGCACAACGTCTATCAGTGGGGCAACGTCGATGTGAATAATTATGTTTCTCAGGGCGGCTGGGGTGGTCAGGGTCTGGTCGTGAATCCCGAGAAAGATGTCGTCGCCGTATTTACGAGTTACTTTAAAGACGATTACAGTGAAGTTTCACTACAGGACGCCGTGATGAAAGTTCTGAACGAGACGTTCAATGACCCGGAGTAGTTGATGCCGGATAGAAAAATCGTACTCATTAGCGGGGCCGCCGCCGGAATAGGTCGCAGAATTGCGGAGCGTTTCCTCGAGCAAGGGGACGCCGTGCATATCTGCGATGCATCGGCAGACAACGTCGATGAGTTTATTTCTGCAAATTCAGGCGCAACTGCAACCGTCGCCGACATTGGTAACAAGACTGATGTTGATCGTGTGTTTGCCGATCTTCATCAGCACCACGGCGGCCTGAATATCCTGATTAATAATGCCGGCATCGCCGGCCCGTCCGTTCCGGTTGAGGAAGTCGACGAGGACGACTGGGACCGCTGTATACAGACCAATCTGTCGGGCACGTTCTACATGACGAAGCGCGCAGTGCCGTTGCTGAGAAAGGCTGCGAGCGGATCTATCATCAACATCGCATCGACGGCGGGGTTGTTTGGCTGCCCTTCGCGCTCACCTTACGCCGCAAGCAAGTGGGCGCAGATTGGCCTGACGAAGACCTGGGCGATGGAACTGGGACCGGACGGTATTCGCGTGAACGCTGTTTGCCCGACGTGTGTCAGCGGGCCACGCATTGAAGCTGTAATCGAACGCGATGCAGAACGAAGAGGGCTCACGACCGACGAGATCCGCGACGTATACCTGCGCCAGACTTCGATGCGAACATTCGTGACGCCCGACGAGGTCGCCGATACCATACTATTTCTGTCGTCCGATAAGGCAGCGAAAATTTCCGGGCAAATCCTTTCGGTCGATGGCCACACGGAAGGTTTCTTAAACTGGCTGGACTAGCCGACAACTTTTCAGGAGATATCGATTATGCGCGCAGCGTGGTTTGAATCATTTGGCGCGGCAACGGACGTGCTGCAGGTGGGGGAGCTGGAGACGCCTGTTGCGGAGCCCGGAGAGGTTCTCGTACGCATGCATACCAGCGGAGTGAATCCTTCGGACGTCAAGAAACGCGCGGGTTCGTTTCCGAAGCTGCTGGACGAAGGGCTTGTTATTCCGAACAGTGATGGCGCAGGCATTATCGAGGCCGTTGGCGATGGTGTGGATAAAAGCCGCATTGGCGAGCGCGTATGGCTATACCAGGCGCAGTTCGCGCGTCGCTTCGGCACAGCTGCTGAGTACCTGGCCATCGACGCAAGTCGGGCAGTAAATCTTCCGGAGACGACGAGCTTTGAAGTTGGCGCCTGCCTCGGCATTCCCGCCATGACGGCGCATCGTGCGGTTTTTGCCGACGGTGATGTGGCTGGCCGCACCATTCTGATTACAGGAGGTGCCGGTCGTGTTGGTTACTACGCGGTGCAGTGGGCCAGCCAGGCAGGTGCGACAGTCATTGCGACGGCGAGCAATGCAGCGGACAAAGCCGCGTGTGAAGACGCGGGCGCAGAACATGTCATCAACCATCGAGATGGCGACGTTGTTGCTGCGATTATGGCGGCAACGGGTGGCGAGCCGATTGACAGGGTTGTCGACGTGGAGTTTGGTGCAAATCTGCCAGTATCGGTTGAAGTATTGAAAGTTGGCGGCGTAATCGCAACCTACTCGTCAACGCAGGACCCCGAACCCAAATTGCCGTTCTTGCAGATGATGTACAAGGACCTGACGATTCGCACCATTATCGTTTATGCGATGCCCGAGCCTGCAAAACAACAGGCCATCGCCGACATCGACAAAGCACTTGTCGCAGACACTTTGCGGCATCGTATCGCCGAGACGATGCCGCTCGCAGAAATCGCAAAAGCGAATGAAGTCATCGAACAAGGTAGTATTCGAGGTGCCGTAGTTCTAACACTGGATTAATAACAAAAAGGTAAGCCGATGGAGCAACAGCGAATCGACTGGCCCAGTTTTGGGCTTTGTGCGGCAATCATCCTGTGTGTCGCCGTTCCTCTTTTCGTGTTCCCGGACGAGTCCGGCGTATTTCTCGAAGCCTCATACACCTATATTTCGAATCAGTTCGGCGTGCTCTATTTGCTCGCCAGTGTCGCCGCCATCGGCTTTCTGGTCTGGCTCGCATTTAGTCGCTTTGGTAACGTTCGACTCGGCGACACCGATGACGGTAAGCCTGAGTTCGGCGATTTAAGCTGGGTCGGAATGTTGTTCTGCGCGGGTGTCGGCGCCGGCCTGCTGTACTGGTGCGGAATCGAGTGGGGCTTTTATTACGACGCGCCGCCGTTCGGTGTCGAGCCACGAAGTATCGAAGCTGCAGAGTGGGCCTCAACCTACGGCCTCTTTCACTGGGGCTTCACGGCCTGGGCATTTTATTGTTTGCCCGCCGTCGCTATCGCCTACCCGTATTACTCAAAGAAGCTCGATATTTTACGCTTTAGCGTCAGTTGCCACTGGTTCCTAAAAGGCAGGGAACATGGAGCCGTGGCACGCACTATCGATTTTCTGTTCATGGTCGCGTTGCTCGGCGGCGCTGCTTCCGGCCTTGGCTTTTCGACGCCGATGATCGCCGCAACCATCGCCTGGCTGTTCGGTATCGAGCCCACCAACACGCTGGAAATCGCAGTCGTCTTCCTGTGCATAGTGTTGTTCGCCGCAAGTGTGTGGCTCGGTCTCAGGAAAGGCATCAAGCGCCTGAGCGACATCAACGTGATGCTGGCCTTCGGGCTGCTGGCTTTCATCCTGCTCGCAGGACCAACGGCGTTCCTGTTGAAAACGAGCCTGAATAGTCTCGGCGTCATGGCGCAAAATTTCATACGCATGAATTTCTGGACGGATCCGTTCACCGACTCAAGCTTTGTCGAAAACTGGACCATTTTTTACTGGGCCTGGTGGATCGCTTTCGCACCCTACGTTGGACTGTTCGTTACGCGCATCTCCAAGGGGAGAACCATCCGGCAGGTAATCATGGGAATGATGATCTGGGGCTCGTTGGGCGGCTGGTTGTTCTACATGATCATGGGTAACTACGGGATGTTCCTGGAGCTCACTGGCGCCGTCGATGTCACCGGAATCATCAAGTCGCAAAGTGGAGAAGCCGCTATTGTCGCGATACTTGAAACTTTGCCGCTCGCGGCGGTTGCGATTACCGCGTTTTCGGTCATTGCCATTATCTTCGCCGCGACAACCTACGATTCCGCCTCCTACACGCTGGCATCTAGCGCAACCTTGCACCTGAATGCCGGCGATGACCCGGCACGTTGGCATCGAATCTTCTGGGCATTTGCGCTTGGGGTAATGCCAGTTGCCCTGATGTTATTGGACGCGCCATTGCGACCCATTCAGGTAATCTTGCTGGTCGTGTCTCTGCCTATTCTTGTTGTCGGTGTCGTAATGTCGGTCGGACTTGTAAGATCACTCAAAGCCGACTGGGGGGACAGTGACCCTAACTAGGGGGACAGTGACCCTAACTAGGGGGACAGTGACCCTAACTAGGGGGACAGTGACCCTAACTGTCTGTACAGAAATTACTGAATTCTCAGTTAGGGTCACTGTCCCCCCCACTATCTAGCAATCATGCCACTCGTTGCCCACAATAATCTACCGACCTTTGCGCGACTGAGTGATCACGGGCAGGTAGTGCTGTCGGCGGAACGCGCGCAGCAGCAGGATATTCGCGAGTTGCATATCGGCCTGCTCAACATGATGCCGGATGCTGCGCTGACTGCGACCGAACATCAGTTCATCAGACTGGTTGGCGCCAGCAACCAGATCGCACAGCTGTATGTATACCCATTCTGTATTCCCGAGCAAGACCGGGGCCCGGAAGCACAAGCGCACATCAATGAACACTACTTCGATTTTGTAGATTTGCGCGAAAAGGGTCTGGACGCGCTCATTATCACCGGTGCCAATCCGGTCAGCCCATCACTTGAGGAGGAACCATTTTGGGAGCCTCTCATCGAGATCGTCAGGTGGGCAGAGCAAAATGTCGCGTCCACTCTTTGTTCGTGCCTGGCCACTCACGCCCTGCTCAAGTTCGATCACGGTGTTGAACGACGCCGGCTGCCGCAGAAACGATGGGGCGTTTACAACCACCAGATCAGCCATCCGGAACATCCTTTGATCTGGGAGATCAACACACGCTTTGACGCGCCGCACTCCCGTTACAACGATATCAGCAAGGAACAATTTGAACAGGCCGGGCTAACCGTTCTCGCAAACAGCGACGAGGCGGGCGTCCATCTTGCCGTCAGCGCCGATCAGTTCCGTATTATCTACTTCCAGGGGCATCCCGAGTACGACGCCATCAGTCTGCTAAAGGAATATAAGCGGGAGCTCTGGCGTTATATCGACGACGTACGCGATAACGAGCCACGGTTTCCGGAGCACTATTTTTCGACAGAGGCCGGCAACATCGCCACGCTGTTTCTTGAACAGGCAATGAGCGCGAAGGCAAGCGGCACAGCACCGCCGGACTTTCCTGATGCCGCGCTAGAGCAGCTGGTGGACAATACCTGGGGCGATACCGGCAAGGCTATCTACAATAACTGGCTAGGCCTGGTCTACCAACTCACGAACCTCGACCGCCACAAGCAGTTCATGGAAGAGGTCGATCCGAACGATCCGCTCAAACTGAATCAGCGCGCCTGATACGGCTCCGCTGGTGCTCCACTGCGCGCGGGTTTCCGTGTACTATTTGCCTCCGATCAGCGACGGCATCGCTGCCAGATAAGCCGAGGAACAGTACATGGGGTTCAGCACCAGACAGATTCATGCCGGCGTCACTCCCGATCCATTGACCGGATCGATATTGACACCGATCTACCAGACGACAACCTACGTCCAGCCGTCGGTGGACGAATACCTGTCGAAAGGGTATTCCTATTCTCGCTCGGGCAACCCCACGGTCAGGGCTCTTGAACTTAAACTTGCCGACCTCGAAGGCGGCGTGGATTGCATTTGCTTCGGCACTGGCATGGCCGCCATTCAGGGCGTGATGCTCGCGTTTCTCAATGCAGGCGACCATGCAATTATTTCGGACGTTGCCTACGGCGGTACCTACAGGCTTTGCACCAAGGTACTCAGCCGTTTCGGCATTGAATTTACATTTGCAGACGGATCTGACCCGGACGCGGTTGCGGCGGCAGTACGCGACAACACCAAACTGTTCCTGACCGAAACACCGGCCAACCCCACGATGAAATGCTCGGACATCGCCGCGATCTCGAAAATCGCAAAGAAGGCTGGCGCCATACACGTGGTCGACAACACATTCCTGACACCCTATTTTCAGCTTCCACTAACACTTGGTGCAGACCTTTCCATACACAGCACAACAAAGTACATGGATGGTCATAACGCAACCGTGGGCGGCGCGGTTATCAGCGCAACGCAAGAACATTCTGACGCCGTGGCCTTTATTCAGAACAGCACCGGCAGCATCATGTCGCCGCAGGTAGCGTGGCTGACTTCACAAGGCTGCAAAACACTTTCGTTGAGAATGGATGCACAATCGGCGATTGCGATGACGCTTGCCAAGCATCTTGAGACACACCCGAAGGTTGAACAGGTGTGCTACCCGGGACTTGAATCCTTCGCGCAACATGAACTGGCAAGTCGGCAGGCTTCCGGTTACGGCGCGATGTTCTGGTTCGAGGTCAAAGGTGGCCTCGCCGCAGGCAAGAAACTCATGGACAACATCGACGTCTTCAGCCTCGCTGAGAACCTCGGCTCGCTCGAATCGCTGATCACACACCCGGTGACGATGACGCACGCCGATGTCGAAGAAGCTGAACGCAAACGCGTCGGCATCATCGACGGACTGGTGCGTGTCTCCGTCGGCCTCGAAGACGTTGAGGACCTGATTGATGCACTCGACAAGGCGCTCGAACAGGTCTGAAGCGATGTCGCACTTTTATCATTTCGATACACTTGCACTGCACGCCGGACAAACCGTCGACGGCGAATTCGGTGCGCGCGCGACGCCCATCTACCAGACGACATCCTATGTGTTCCCCGACACGGACACGGCTTCTTCTATTTTTAACCTTGAACGTGGCGGGCACGCCTACAGTCGCATTACCAACCCGACGGTAGCAGTACTCGAGCAGCGCATCGCTGCACTTGAGGGTGGGTCTGCCGCCGTCTGTACAGCGTCCGGCATGGCGGCAACATTTGTTGCCATCACCGCAATACTCGGACAAGGCGACCACATCATTGCATCGACGCAGATGTATGGCGGCAACATCAGCCTGATGAAAAACACGCTGCCGCGATTTGGCATCACGACGACATTTGTCGATCCAACCGACGTCGATGCCTTCGCCGGCGCCATCCAGGACAACACACGTTTGATCTACGGTGAACTGATCGGCAATCCGGGCCTGGATATCCTGGACCTTGACGGCATTGTCGCCATTTCAGATGAGCATCACATACCGTTTATGGTGGATGCCACGTTCAATACTCCGTACTTGTGCAAGTGTTTCGATTACGGCGTCAATATCACCATTCACTCCATCACCAAGTGGATGGGTGGTCACGGCCTGGCAATTGGTGGCGTCGTCGTCGATGGTGGTAATTTTGATTGGGGCGCTACGGACAAGTACCCGACCATTACCGAACCGTACGCACCATTTTCGGGGCTCAATATCTGGGAAGAGTTTGGACCGAGTGCCTTCGCAACACGAATACGAGCCGAGGCCATGCGCGACTTCGGGGCCACGATGAGCCCGATGACTGCATTCCTGTTATTACAGGGCCTGGAGACGCTTTCGCTGCGCATGGACAAACACTTGTCCAACACGAAGGAATTGCTCGACTACCTCTCCAATCACGACAGCGTCTCCTGGGTCAGTCACCCGGACCTGCCATCTCATTCAAGCCACAAACTGGCGAAAAAGTATTTACCCAAAGGTGCGGGCAGCATCGTCAGTTTCGGTGTCAAGGGCGGCCGGGATGCGGGCAAGGCCTTTATCGAAAATGTCAGCCTCGCCTCGCATCTTGCCAATGTTGGTGACGCGAAAACGTTAATCATTCATCCCGCCACGACGACACACTCGCGCATTGATGCAGAGGCGCTGGTCGCCGCTGGCATTACCGAAGACATGGTCAGACTGTCTGTCGGTCTCGAAGACGTTAAAGACATCAAGGCGGACTTCGAAGATGGTTTCCGTGCGGCGAAAAAGATAGCGAAAGCGTAACGATGTACTTTGACGTCAACGGTAAGCAGGCATTTGCCACCACCGGGGGCAAACCCTTCGACAACAAAAAACCGGCCGTTATCTTTCTGCAAGGTAGTGGTCTCGACCATACGTTTTGGGGTCTGCACTCACGCTTTTTTGCATTCAGGAACTACGCCGTCCTGGTGCCGGACTTTCCAGGACACAGCAATTCGGAGGGTCCTGCGCTCACATCTATCGAGGCAATCGCCGACTGGCTCGCGAAAGTTGTTGAGACACTTGCTGTCGACAACATTTCGGTCGTGGCACACTCACAGGGCTGCCTTAATGCGCTCGAGTTTGTGTCACGCTATCCGGGCAAGGTGCGCAGCGTGTCGTTCATCGCCAGCGGCCTGGCCACGCCCGTAAATCCCGGGCTCATTGATGCTGCCGAGAACAAACCTGAATCCGCAATCGCCATGATGCTGTCGTGGGGCTTCGGCCACGCCGGCCATTTTCACCAGGGACCGATTCCCGGCAATTCGATGATTGCCGGCGGACGCAAGATAATGGGCGGCAACCCCGATGGCCTGGCGTCTGATTTGAAGGCTTGTGATGCTTACAGGAATGGCAAGGCAGCAGCAGCCGGGATCACTGTACCTCACCAGGTTATTCTTGCGGGCACCGACCGCATGGCACCCCGCAAAGCCGGCATGGCACTGGTTGGTGCCCTCGCGAATCCGGAGTTACACATTATTCAGGAAAGCGGTCACATGGTGCCAATAGAAGCGCCCAACGAATGCAGGTTGTTGTTAAAGAATTTCATATTCGCCAACAACCCGGCCTCCTAGAAAAGCACCGGACGCCTATGTACGAAATCAATAAAGCCGCTGTTATCGGTGCAGGCACGATGGGCCTCGGCATCGCCGGTCAACTCGCTAACGCCGGCGTCGATGTTCTTCTTCTCGATATACCGGCCGAGGGGGAGAACCGCAATGCGCATGGCGAAAGGGCCATCGAACGTCTGCTTGATGAAAACCAGCCTGGCCTTACGCATCGCGACAACCTTGAACGCATCACGATCGGCAACATCGAGGATAATCTGGATAAATTGGCAGATGCCGACTGGATTACCGAGGCCATCGTAGAACGACTGGAATTAAAGAAGTCTCTTTATAAGAAAATCGACGCGGTGCGGAAACGCGGCTCAATTGTTTCTTCAAATACCTCCACCATTCCTATCTCCTTGTTGGTCGAGGACATGCCAGCCGATTTTCGGGCCGAATTCGCGATCACACATTTTTTCAATCCCGTGCGCTACATGCGCTTGCTGGAAATCGTCCGCGGCGCAGATACGCACGCCGCGGTCATCGAATGTCTTGAGACCTTCAATGAGTCGCGCATGGGCAAGGGCATTGTCGTCTGCAACGACACCCCCGGCTTTCTCGGCAACCGCGTGGGCGTTTTCGCCATTCAGACAGCCTTGCATGCGGCGTTCCGACTGGGCCTCACGCCGGAGGAAGCCGATGCTATTTTCGGCCGGCCGATGGGCATCCCGAAGACCGGCGTATTCGGCCTGTATGACCTGATCGGCATCGACCTCATGAGCGACGTCGCCAAGAGCCTGGTATCAATACTCCCCGAAGACGACTTGTTCCACGAAGTCTCGGCCGAGATTCCCGTGATGAAGCGCATGATTGACGAGGGATATCTCGGCAACAAGGGAACGAAGGGCGGCTTTTATCGCGACGCAGAAAACGATGACAGTACTCGTCAGACCCTGGATTTCGACAGCTTCAGCTACCGCGAACATGACGCTGGCAAACCGGCCGCGGCCATTGACGCCGAGCGAGCCGGCGATTTCAACTTGCTGCTCGCGAACGACGACGTATACGGAAAATACGCCTGGGAAATTCTCTCGAATACGCTGTGTTACGCCGCGAGCCTGATACCCGATGTCAACGAATCGCTGGTGGCGGTCGACGACGCGATGAAACTCGGCTACAACTGGCTGCAGGGCCCAATGGAAATGATTGATGCAATCGGCGTGGATCAATTCATTGCGCGCCTCGAACAAGAAGGTCGTGACGTACCGCCGTTCGTCAGAACAGCCGCCGGCAAATCATTCTATCGCGTCAGCGACGGCGCGCTTCAGTACCTGCGCGCCGACGGAAGTTACACGGAATTGAAGAGAGCCGCTGGCGTAACCCGCTTCAGCGAAGAGCGTCGCAAGCTGCAGCCCATTATTGAGAACGCCGTAGCGAGTTATTTCGCGTTGCCCGGCGAACTTGGCCTCGTGGAATTTCACAGCAAGGCGAATACGCTCAATGGCGATTCCATGCTGTTACTACAAGACGCGGTGCAACATGCTACCGACAATTTCAAAGGCCTTATTATTCACAACGACGCGGCACATTTTTCCTGTGGTGTGAATCTGCGAGGCGTTCTCAACTTTATTACGAACGCAAACTGGGAAGGACTCGATCAGTTTCTGGATCACTTCCAGCAAACACTATTGGCAATGCGCTACGCACCGATCCCGGTTGTCGCAGCGCCATCGGGACTATCGCTGGGCGGCGGATTCGAAGTCATCCTGCACGCCGACAAGGTTATCTTTCATGCCAATTCCGTAACCGGATTGGTTGAAACACTCGTCGGCGTTGTGCCGGGTGGCGGCGGAGTCAAGGAAACCTTGTATCGCTGGTCCGAGCGCAACGACGATGTCGTCAAGGGCGCCTGGGACACCTTCATGAATATCGGCTACGGCAAGACGGCTCGCTCACCGCTGGAAGCCGAACCCTTGACCATGTTTCGCAAGGGTATTGACAGCTTCGTGATGAATCGCGATCGTCTGCTGGACACCGCAGTGGACGCGATTTTGAAAATGGCCAAATCATATACGGTAGAAAAGCGCGCACCACTAGCGATGCCCGGACGCGACGTATGGCAGGAAATGATCGAATGGCTGGGAAAAGCCCAGGCAAAAAGGCACCTGACACCACACGACGTGACCACCGGCTCGCAGATAGCGATGATCGTCACGGGTGGTAATATCGATGCAGGCACGATGCTAAGCGAAGATGACATCTGCGATCTCGAACGCAAGGCTTTTCTGACGCTGGCCAGGACGAATGAAACGCGGGTACGAATCGAGCACATGCTCGAACACGGCAGCCCGCTGCGCAACTGAGGTTTTTTCGTGATTTACAACGCACCGATCAAAGAGATGATGTTCCTGGTCAAGGACTGGATCGGCATGCACAGGCTCGCAGCACTGCCCGGCAACGAAGACGTCGACGCTGAAGTTCTTGAGGCCATCCTTGAGGAGGCCGGCAAATTCTGCAGCAACGAATTGCTGCCCATCAACCGCCAGGGCGACGAGGTTGGCGCGACGTTCGAAAATGGTTGCGTTACAACGCCACCAGGATTTAAAGAAGCGTACAAGAAATTCATAGAAAATGGCTGGACTGGCATTGATGCAGACCCCGAACATGGCGGCCAGGGACTGCCGAAACTTTTTCAAAATCTTATTGACGAGATGCTCAGCGGCTGCAACCTCGCGTTCAAACTGTACTCAGAATTAAGCCACGGGGTCTATCACCTTCTCGCCACAAGCGCATCGGATGAGATTCGCGATCGCTACCTGCCGAAACTGGTTGCCGGCACCTGGTCCGGGTCGATGTGCCTGACCGAACCACATTGCGGCACCGACCTTGGCCTACTCACGACTAAAGCCGCAGCAAACAAAGATGGCAGTTACTCGATAAGCGGTTCGAAGATTTTCATCACCTCTGGTGACAACGACCTTACAGAGAACATCTTGCACCTGGTTCTCGCTCGCCTTGAAGACGCCCCCGAAGGCTCGCGTGGAATCAGCCTGTTCCTGGTACCGCGGTTTCTCGTCAATGACGATGGCTCGCTCGGTGAGCGCAACCCTGTTTATACGGCCTCGATAGAACACAAGATGGGCATTCGCGCTTCTGCAACGTGCGCCTTGAATTTTGAGGGCGCCACAGGCTACATGATCGGCGAACCAAACTACGGCCTTGCCGCAATGTTCAAAATGATGAATATCGAAAGGCTCACTATTGGCGTCCAGGGCCTCGGTTTCGCAGACATCGCTTACCAGAATGCCGTCCATTACGCGCGAGAACGCTTACAGAGCAAGGCACCGGCGCCGCGCCCCGACGACAGCAAGGCCGCGGACCCGATCATTTACCAGCCCGAAATCAAGCGTCAACTCCTGGCAATCCGCTCGCAGATAGAGGGTGTTCGAGCACTTATTGTATATGCGGGTTTTCATGTCGATGTCATGGAGAAATCAACGGATGCCGTGAGACAGGCAGACGCGGCCGACACCGTCGCCCTGTTAACACCTGTATTAAAAGCGTTCGCAACCGACCTTGGCATGGAATGCACGTTGTCCGCACAGCAGGTTTTCGGCGGTCACGGCTACGTCAGCGAACACGGCATGGAGCAACTGGTTCGCGATTGCCGCATCACGCAAATTTATGAAGGCACCAACGAAGTGCAGGCAGGCGATCTCGTGTTTCGTAAACTCTCGGGGCGAACCGGCGAATTTGCGGGACGCTTCTTCGCGAATTGGCGACAGATGCTCAACGACAACAGCGCTCATGACGACATGAGCGCCTACGTTGCTCCTACCCTCGAAGCACTGGAAAAGCTGGTTGATGCGACCGCCTGGATCCAGGAAAAAATGCAGCCTGATCCCGGCATGGCAAGCGGCGCCGCGACAAACTACCTGCGACTGTTTGCGTTGAGCATAATTGCCTGCATTTGGACGGACATCATTGCATCGTTACGCGATAAGCAAGGTGACTTCTTCGACGCGAAACGCGATACCGCATTGTTCTACATGCAACACGTCTTGCCGGAGACCTCGGCCTTGCACTCGGTCATAACGGAAGGTAGCGGATCGCTGGCCGGGTTTGACGTTAATGCGTTTTAAGCAACCGACCCGAGCGACCACTCGGATTTTCAGCAACACCTGGCAAGAACGTAGCGGCAACGGCCGCTTTATCCCGATGATCTCAACTGGTGGACGCAACATCTACACTCTGAGGATAGAGAGGGAGATGTTGAAAATGAAGCAGAGACGAAGGATTTATTACAACGAAGAACAAAAAGCCCTGATGTGAGATCGTTGGCAGAAAGGTGATTCTATGCATGCGATAGAACGCCTTTTTGATCGGGGCCATTCATCAGTTCAAGGTATTTTTTCAGAGGCAGGTGGGATACGGCCCGCGCAGAGAAGGCGCTCACGATTAACACTGACGTTGGCAGAACGCGAAGAGAGCTCGCGCGGGATTGTTGCCGGTCAGTCGTTCCGATCGATGGCAGCATCGCTG
>JACZTO010000061.1 GCA_022573655.1 Pseudomonadota bacterium | reverse complement strand
AACGGTGGCGGGATCAATGTCTCTACTGGGACTGGAGCGACAGCAACATCGACCACAAGTTGCGCGCCGTCGCCAAGGCAATTTTGCAAGTTAATGACGGGCGTGGCGCCGATATCATCGCGCTGCAGGAAGTCGAGAACATAGCAATTCTCGAGCGCCTTCGAACGGAGTACCTGGCCGATGCGAATTACCTTCCCGCCATATTGATCGAAGGAGACGATCTCCGCGGCATTGACGTTGCATTCCTTACGCGACTTGAACTTGCCGATGAACCGGTGCTGCACAAGAATCCGTTTACAGGATTCGACGAAAAGCGAGTTGCCGATACGCGCGGCATTTTACAAGCGGATTTTGTTCTGCCGGATGGCTCGATACTGACGGGGTTCGCTGTGCATTTTCCGGCGCCGTATCAGCCGACCGGAATGCGTGACCTTGCATATGCTCATCTGAGTCAACTCAAAGCAGATTTGCCGGCCGGCCGAGCGGCTTTCGCTGCCGGCGATTTCAACACGACAGCCGAAGAAGATCGGAATAAGAACATGCTGGAACGGCATGCACGACCACAGTGGACTGTCGTTCACGAACTGGGTTGTAACGCTTGCAAAGGCACGCATTATTATCAGCCGACCGACGAGTGGTCCTTCCTCGACATGATCCTGTGGTCGCCCGGCGAGCTTCGTGGTGCGCAAGCAACATGGAAGTTAAGCGATAATCCATATTATGTTGCCAACCGAAGCCCGGATCAGGTGCTGGAAAACGGTATCCCGGCCCGATTCAGCCTGCCCGAAGGGTCCGGCGTATCGGATCACTGGCCCCTGGTGGCGACTATTCAATCAACTAAAAACAATGCCTTGTAATACCTTCGTCATCTTGTTTCGAGAGATGCGCCGACAGACCCTGCAAAACAGCGTCAAATAAGCAACAGAATCAGTACAAAACCTTATTGCACGGGCTTATTAGAGGCGTAAGATTTACAACAAAATAACGACAGACGGGTTTTCTGCTTGCTCAAAAGCGGCAGATTTTCCGTATTTTTGCAGAGCGAAATCTGTGTCACATCGCGACTCTATGATGCCGCTCCTTCTCGATCACGGGGATCAACCATGAATAACAAGATCAGCTTCTTACTTTCGAAATTCAAACTGGTGGCAGCGCTTGCAGTACTGATGCTGACCATTCCACTTACCGGCGTTGCGCAGGAAACTTCTTCCGGTTTACGTGGCACTGTAACCGGACCGGACGGATCTCCGGCAGCCGGAGTTGCCGTCAGAGTTACCGATACTCGTACGGGCTCGAGCCGCAATACGAGTACGTCCGCATCTGGTACGTTCTCTGTGAGCGGTCTAGGCGTTGGCGGCCCGTTCACGATTAGTGTCGCCTCGAATGAGTTCAAAGACGCTCTGATCACAGACGTGTATGTCAACTTGTCTGCGACAGTCACTTTCAATATCACCCTGGAAGAAGCAGCCGGTGCGGTTGACGAGATTATCGTTACCGAATCCAGCCTTGTTGCCGGTGCTGTTTTTGCGATCGGCCCATCGTCTACTTTCAATCTCGCCGACCTGGAAGCGGCTCCGGCCTTTAACCGCGACCTCAAGGATGTTATCCGCATCGATCCGCGCATCTATATCGACGAGGCATTCGTTGATGGTATCCAGTGCGTCGGTGCGAACCCGCGATTCAACAGCCTGACGGTCGACGGCGTGAAGATGAATGACAACTTCGGCCTCAACAGTAATGGCTTCCCCGGACAGCGTATGCCCTTCCCGTTCGATGCTATCCAGAATGTATCTGTGGAGCTCGCGCCTTATGACGTGCAGTACGGCGGTTTCACCGCCTGTAACATCAATGCCGTTACAAAGTCTGGTACTAACGAATTCCACGGTTCAGTTTGGTACGACTTCACCAGCGACTCTTTTCTCGGCGACGAACTGGAAGGGGATTCCGTTCCCTCAGCTGACTTCGACGAGAAACGTTACGGGTTTTCCATAGGTGGGCCGATTATCAAAGACAAGCTGTTCTTTTTTGCCTCTTACGCATTCGCCGAGACCGCGGATACTTTTGACCGTTGCGCCGCCGATGCAACTTGCGGACGACCGGTGCTCGGCGTATCTCAGGCACAGGCAGACAGGATCCTCGATATCGCCCGTACTCTTTACAACTATGATCCGGGCGATCTGATCGGTAGTTCGCCGGCAGAAGACGAGAAGTATCTGCTCAAGCTTGACTGGAATATCAACGACAACCACCGGGCTTCCATAACTTACAATTACAATGATAGCTTTAATCTGACCCGCGCGGACGGTGACGATAACGAGTTCGAATTTTCCAACCATTTGTATGAGCGCGGCGCCATACTGAATGCCTACTCGGCCCAGTGGTTTGCGGACTGGAACGACGTTTTCTCCACCGAGGTCCGCGTTGGCTATTCGGATCTGGATAACCGTCAGCTAACGCGCGGCGGTATCGGCTTTGCTGAAGCTCGAATCGAAACCTATTTCAATGGGATACGGGCGGACGTTTATCTGGGCGGTGACGACTCCCGGCAATCCAACAAGCTGAGATACGACAACAATACTCTTAAGCTGGCGGGCACCTATACTGTTGGTGAGCACGTGATCTTCGGCGGCTATGAGCGGGAAGAACTCAGCATATTTAATCTCTTCCTCCAGCATTCTATTGGCGAATACCGCTTCGATGAGATGTGCAACAGTGGTAACCCTAGTGGCTGTATCGATGCATTCGAGGACTTCAGTCCGGATGATATTTACTACGGCAATGCAGCAGGAACGCTCAATCCTGCAGATGCGGCCGGGAACTTTTCTTATACAGTCAACACGGTCTATATTCAGGATGAGTTCACCTTCTCGAATGTTGATCTGACGATTGTCGCTGGTCTCCGTTATGACTGGTATGAGAGCGACGATTTGCCGGTCGAGAATCAGAATTTTATCGACCGCACCGGTTTCACCAATAGAAAAAGCTTCGATGGTGAGGGTTTGCTGCAGCCGCGATTCGGCTTTAGCTGGGATGTCAACGATCGCTTGAATCTGCGCGGCGGCTTCGGACTGTACCAGGGAGGCAACCCGAATGTCTGGCTGACAAATAACTACCAGAACGATGGTTTCACCGCGGTGCAGGTTCGAGAGAGCAACTTCGACACTACTCTTCCTGATGGCATGGGCGGATTCCTCCGGTTGAGGGATATAAACGGGCCGCTTTTTAATCTCACGGATATTCCTCTGGGGCTCGATGGAAACGGCAGTCCACTATTCGACGCACCGCAGGTCATGGTCGACGGTGTTGCGACGGGTACAGCAAACAGTTCGGTGAATGGCATCGCTCCCGATTTCGAATTGCCTGCGAACTGGAAGTTCTCGATAGGCGGGTCCTATACCTTCGATCTGCCTGGCGGCTGGGGCGAGAATTACGTCCTGTCGGGCGATGTGCTTATTACCCGTGGGGATAACTCGGTCCTCATCATTGACGACACATTGGTGCAGATCGGCACGGCACCGGATGGTCGCCCAATCTACTTTCCAACGGACAAACAGCCGCCCGGCTGTGCGGCCGATCCCCTTGCGGATCCGTTCGGCTGTGACCGTCTGTTCACCGGCGATTTCATTCTGACCAACGTCGCAGGTGACGATGTCGAGCAGACAAGCGTCTCCTTTACCTTGAGCAAGAGCTACGACTGGGGCCTGGACTGGACATTTGGTTATGCCTATACCGAGTCCAAGGATGTCAGCCCGATGACCAGTTCGGTAGCGTTCTCGAATTGGATCTTGTTGTCGACTTCGGACCCGAGCAATCCAGGTCTGGCAACGTCCAACTATGAGATTCCACACCGCTTCATTCTCAAAGTCGGTTACGAAAGGGAATTCTTTGGTGACTACACGACGCGTTTCACCATGTACGGCAGCCGCAATGAAGGGCGTCCGTTCAGTTACACGTTCTTCGAACAGGAAATGTTTATCCAGGGATCGTTCACTGACCCGGATGATGACAGGAGTCTCTTATACATGCCTGCCGGAGCAAGTGATCCGCTTGTCATCTTCGATCCGGGATTCGACCAGAATGCCTTTTTCGCGTTCGCCGCCCAGAACGGAATTCCCGAATGCGGCTGCATATTGCCCCGTAACGGCTTCAACAGTAACTGGTGGAGCAAGTTTGATGTGAAGATCAGCCAAGAACTCCCGGGCTTTGGCTCGGAACAACGGGTCAAAGCGTACCTCATCATCGAGAACTTCCTCAATCTCCTGAACGACGACTGGGGCGTACTCTATGAACGAAGTTTCCCCCGCAGCGCCGCCATTGTCGAGGCCAGCCTTGTTGATACCGCCGGCACGCCGACTGATTTCTCGGATGATCAGTACTTGTTTACAAACTTCTTCCCGGAGACCCAGGGCCGGGTCACCAGACCTTCTCTGTGGGCAATCCGATTGGGTGTCACCTACCGGTTCTAAGCGCAAGACAAGCGTTTGAAAACATATTAGGGCGGTCAATGACCGCCCTTTTTTTCGCCGGTTGGTTCGGTCAATCATCGTCAAATCGACCGAATCACTTAAGATCAATCCGCAGCGATCGTAATGGCACTACTGAGGCCTCAGGCGGATTGCATCCTGACGGGCAATCCCCTTTTTAACTAAAACACCGGTCCTGACCTTCCGCCAGCATTGCTATCCGTGGATCAAGCGGATTAACCGGCTCTCCTATCGTCTCCCCTGCAGCCTGGGCCCGGATGATGGCATCAAGAACCAGGTATTTGAGTTCCGATCCTGGTCTCGATACATCGCGCGCTTTGGAGAAATCGTAGCCATCCCCTCCCCGGTACAGATAGTCTGGAGCGATGATCAGATAATCTTTGTCGGGATCGATGTCATCCCATCCGTGGTCGGCGGGTACCTGTAACTGGATGACCCTGTCACCATCAGCGCGGCTTCGGTCGACACAGACCCTAAAGCCCGAGATTTGCGGGAAATAACCCTTGCTCGGGCCGGTTCCCCTGTAACCGGCTTCCATAACTGCCTTGAAGTCGCTGCCGCTCAGGACGAGGTGCCGCAAGTAAGAAGAGAAACCGAATGTCCGGCCAATGTCTTCAAAGGTGATGTCCTCCGCAATGTAGTCGTCAATGCGAAGGGTGCCGCTGTTGACGAATGCAAAATCAGCAGCTGGTTCACCGAATGCCGAGCGCATCTGGTCAACGATGAAGTTGGCCCAACTGCTTTCTTCATTTCTGATCGTTACTTCCCGGGCATCGAGTCGTACGGCAGCGGTGCCGATTTGTGCCGGCAGGAACGGGATTTTCTCGAGCAATTTCCGGCGCCACCGGGTCTCGAGAATCTCGTAGTCAGCATCGGTAGCGACGGTTTCGTCCAGCTTTATCCTTTTGCTCACGATTTCCGGAATACCGCCACCCTCCGGGAACCTGACATCGATTTGCCAGATTGTCCTTGCATTCGAAGCGCCTTTGACGATCTCGGCTGACTCTTCCGTTGCAGCTTCGTGTTGAGGTTCGTGTTCGTGACCGCCCGCAATAAACAGAAATTGCGGATGGCTGGCTTTGAGTTTGGCGATTTCCTTGTCAGTCCATAAATGCAAATGCGTCAGGCCGATGATCGCATCAACGTTTTTCGCCTCCAGACGCTTGATCGACGCCTCGGCAATACCGACGTAGTCGCGATCGATCGGTGCGTAGTCCCGGTCGTTACCGCCATCGTCCTGATGTATTGTTAATGCGAAGATACCGATCTTGTTGCCGCCCGATTCCAAGACAAACCCGGTCTGCAAGCTCTGATCGATGACCTCGTTACCGGTCAGCAGCCGCACATTGTCTCCAAGCCAGTCGAACTCGGAGAGTCGGATTGCGTTTATCACGGCTTCGGGGCCTCGGCGATCGAATTCGTGATTCCCCGGCACGACATACATCGGTGCAATATTGTCCATGAAATTGAAAGCATCGATCATTTGCTCTCCCTGCCACAATTGACTTTCAAGTGACGGGAAAAGAAAGTCGCCGGCCTGCAGTATGCGAACGTCATTGCCTTGTTGCTGAAGCCGGCGAATTATCGTGACGACACGACCGAACCCACCAGCCCGCCCTTCTTCCACTGCATCAATTCGGTAGGTATCGTTGAGATGAATAAAAGTCAGTGTGCCCGAAGGCTCTACAGCTTCGGGTGTACTGTCACCTCCCGGAGAACATGCCGCCAGGAATATGAAAATCATCGACTGATATTTGGGAAGTTTTATCATGCCAGATTCCGAACGTTTCTTGATGTGTTATGCCAGATGTCATGATACGCGCCTATTCATTATAATGAGCTACGTATAAATACCCGCCAGGACATGATGAGAAATAACTCGATCAGGCTATTGTTAATAGTGCAAGCGACCGTCTTGTTGTTCGCATGTACCTCAGGAACGGATACCGGTTCCGGGCCACATCCGGGCATTGTCTGGGTACGGGATGCCGCGGAGTTCGATGCGATTGCGATGCAGGTTTATCGAGTTGCAAGTGACGATCTTCCGGGCCTGGTTGCCGACAAGTCCTGGACCGCGATGCCCGGGCAAGAAAATTATGGGGAACTGCCTGCCGCGATCGTTCTTGATGTCGATGAGACCCTGGTCAGCAACGTGGCTTTTCAGGAACTTCTCACGTCGCCATTCAAGAACAGCATGCTCCATGACTGGAATGTGAACAATAGAGCCACGGCGATTCCGGGCGCAGTCGAATTTGTGAAGCTGGCGAGAGAACATGGCGTCGAACTGTTCTTCGTCACCAACCGGCCGTGCAGGAGGAAACCCCATATGCCCGGCGCCTGCCCCCAGGAAGCAATCACTGTTCAGGACCTCGTTGAAGCGGGCATTCCCGCGGATTCAGATCATGTGATGATGGCAAATGAAAGGCCGAATTGGGATCGGGAAAAAGTCATTCGGCGGGATCTCATCGCGCAGCTGAACGCCGATGTTCGTTTTGTATGGCGCAAGGCATCGGGAGAAGAGGTCCGTCAAACCAAGTTCAAGAAGCTGTCAGAACCGTGGCAATGGGTCGCTAAAACGCCAAACGACCCCGACGAGATCGCTCGCCTGGAGCGTGAAATCGAGGAGCTGAGTCGTGGGCAATCAGCGGTCGATGTTCCGAGTCCGCCAGATTTACCGGAAGCGGCGCCGGACCAAGGGGTGTTCTCGATCGACATTACACGCTACCAAAAGGACGGCTTCGTGACTCATTTCCGCGATAGTCGCGTCGGTGACGGCAAGATCCGTGGCAACCGAACCCTCGGGCGAGAGTTGGAGAGTGCCGGTCTGCCGGAGAGCATAACCCGGCAGCTCATCGCCATTGGCGCGCCCGAGTGGATCGAACTGGAGATCTTGCAAGACCCGGAGACGGGTGAGCTACAACTCCGGGGCGCGCGTTATCGCTTGCACGTCACGCACAGCGACGGAAAGGTCACTCGGATCCATACGCCGTATGCCAAGTCCCTGCTACTCACCCCTGCGAAACCGAAGATCGTAAAGATCTATTTCTCAACGCCCGACGCACCCTACGAGCCGACCGAGGAGTTGGCCGTCGGTCGGTTGTTCAGGGTTATTGTCGTTTTCGACCGCGACCCCGGGCGCGACAGCGAACCCGTGACCGTAACGAACCGGCGCTCCGGCGCAAGCATTCGGGCCGTTGCGCGCCGGACGCGGGACGCCAAGGTGTTCCGGACGCCGCCGCTGCGGATTGAACGGGATGTCACCCTATGAGCGTCTCCCGGGCCGCGCTGATCGCGGCAACCCTCGTCTGCCTCGCAGCGGCGCCGGCCTGGAGCCAGGACGGTCAGCGTGGCGTACCGGCACGCGACGGCGACAATATCGAGGCGCGCGCCGGCAATGCCGCAGCGGACGCCCGCGTCCGGGAGCTTTGCGAGGCGTTCTATCCGCCGGAGGGCAAGGAGAGGGACCAGCGGGCCAATTATCAGGACTGGATCAAGAACCTGATCTGCCAGTACATCATCGCGGATTTCACAAAGCTCGATGCGCGCCGCGGGTACGTCGAGCACGTCCTCGGAGCGCTGAGGGCGCACGGTGCAGGGGCCTGGCGCCTACCCAACCGCGCGCCAGTAAGGCACATCGTGACACTCGATCCCGCTTACCTGCGGCGGGACAAAGACACGAGCCCGACGGTCAAGAAAATAAGAACTGCCGCCATCCAGCGCAGCCTGCGCGATCCCGCCGCCGCGGCCGTAGGCGTACATCAATCCCTGTTTGCGACCCCGCCGGCAAAGGACGTCGACGAGGCGAATCTTAGAATCGCGAAGGCCGAGAACCTGATCCAGTACATCCTCGCCATGGCCATTGTCGCCGACATGATCGCCGACAATGCGGGGCAGATCACCGAGAACCGGTCGAGCGGGCGCATCAAGGCCGCGCTTGAGGAGTTCAAGCGCCTGATATTGACCGCGGCCTTAGTTCCGAATCTCAGCGGTATGGGTATCGCGGCCCGGCCGCAAGGCGCGCAGGGTGGCGGCGGTGGCCCCGCCCCCGACTATTACCGGCCGCCCGGCGAAAAGGTCGGGCGCAACGTTCTCGCCCGCGAACCGGCTGAGCGCGACAAGCCGATCAAGATCGACAAGATCAAGGCCGGCGATGCGATTGGCCTGACGCGCTCGATCAGCGGCATCAGCCTGA
>JACZTO010000060.1 GCA_022573655.1 Pseudomonadota bacterium | reverse complement strand
TCGCGCTTGGGGGTGGGCGGTACCACCCGAGCCAGGCCGTGGGGACGCTTACCGGTCGGGACCGCTACCTGATCGCGCGCGCCGGCCGAGCTACCCCGCGCAGCGGCCAGTGGGGCGACTACCTGACGATCCGCCGCCGTTACCCGAATCCAGCGCTGTTTTCGGTGGCGGGCTTCACCAAGAAGCGCAGCACCAGCGCGAATGATTCGACGCCGAGCTACGTGGTATTCGGGCGTTCCTCACACGTGTGACGAGCGACTGCTGGATCCGGCTCGGATACGTTGTCCAACAGTCGAGTCAACAGGTTTCGCTAGAAGCCCATACGGCAGATGTTAGAGGTTTTCCCACGAGGAAGCATAACTGTGGTTGTGTGATAGCTAGCGATAACAGGGCTTATCGCCAATGAAACTGTCGTGATCCACACCGCTATCCGCCGTGGCCCCGTAGTTGGGAGTGTCTTCGCCTCTCAAATCTTGTGGTCGCGGCACAGAGCGACAATGATATAATGTGTGTGGATTTCCACAGATGGCGCAGAATTCTTTTGGACCGACACAATCGGTTGGTATCTGTGTCGCCAAGTTTCGAACTTAGATGTCAGGTCCGATTGCAACACGAACTTTAGATGAATATTCGACGCACAGTTAATTCTCATTTTGAAAGATGGGCAAAGTCCATTGGTCATATCATTCAGTTGTTGGCGGATAGCGTCCAGACCACCGATGAAAACAGGAAATTAGATAATGCCGCTAAAGGCGGTGTAATGAACTTCCGCATCGACAAACTGGATGATGGTACCGATCCGGCCGGTTGGTATGGGGACGATTAGCGACTCAGCCCTTTTGTAGCTATCATTTTGCCAAAATGACCGCCTTGCGTACCTGCGTCTTGAGCAGGCGCTCGTAGAGGCAGAGTAGCTGAATCTATTGTCCTCCCTACCCTAATACCCGCCCAAGCCATCATACCGCTCCACAATAACGGCAGCCCCAGATAGAGGCTGGTTGTGATCATGTTCAGGAGCATGCGCTTGGCATCGTGTTCGCCGGGGTTGGCGAAGATTGGAAAGAATGAGATTCTGATCGACCCATAAGGCCAGATACCAGAGCACGGACCAGAACTTGACCGTGAATATGGCCATGGCGCCGGTCATCATCATCGAGATGGAGTAACGAGAGAGCACGACCAGCATGGGCAGCAGTGCGTACATGCCGAGCAAGAGTATCGCTTGCACCATGGGTAATCCCTGCAGGACGACTGTCATAGTCACCGAGAACAGCGCCGACGCGGTAATCACGCCACCGGTGGCCAACCCTCCTTTGACCAGTTGCCCCACGTTGCTGATCAGGCCCGATGTTCCGGTGTTGTAGGCCGATAGATCGTTGTTCGACCAGGACGGTGGCGCATTCGTTAATACGACTCGTGCTACAGCATCGTATTGTTTCTCGCCGGCCAGAAACGGCGCAATAGCGACAATGAGACCCGACAGTCCGCCCGAGGTAAGATCCGCTTCGGCAACAAGCTTTTGCCGAAGACCGATCGAGCTGTCTGCCCACCACTCATTACAATAGGGTTTGCCCCAGGTCGGTGGCTCGGCAGGATCGTACTCGGTGTCGCGTGCCGCAATGTACGCCCACCCTGCTACTGACGCTGATGGTCGAAGCATGTCGTAGTAACCAGGCGTCTCTCGGTAGACGTGCGATCCCAGCCAATCCGGATCGCCGGATCCGTATGTCGCAAGCAGCCCGGCAATGGCGGCAGATGTCGGCTGCTCCGCCTGATACTTTGAGCGCGCCGGAATGTAACACTCGCTAAAGAATTGACTGACTTCCTGACGAAGTCGGGGATCAGCGATGGTGGCCAATCGGGCCTGTTGTTCGTACGTCCGCATATCGGCAGCGGATGGAAGACCCTCGATCACCGCGTGGTTGATTCCTGACGAAGCCGCCAGCACGGCGTACCACCAGATTGGAAGGTTTACGGTCTCCGGGGAGCCCGTGAAGCCAGTAGTTCCGTATGTGCTCTGCGATGCTGCCACGGTTGCAGATATCGGGTTGGGATTGGTCAGCGTCGGTGGCGGCGTGTAGTTGAGCGTCGCAGCATTGAGCGCTGTCAATTCCGCCGGTTGTCCCGCGAGCACCACCACGAGCAATGCGATGAAGAGCTCAATTTCCATTCGCCGGAGCGACAGGCCCGTGACAGTTCCAAATTCACCGCCCTCAGCGGGCTCACGCCAGTTATCAATGAGGATGCCGAGAAAGGGTAAGAACACAATGCCGGTTCCAACCAGCACATCCCAGAGGATGCCGTAGAAAGTCCATCCGAACAGCGTGGTGAACAGCTCCAGGTAGCTGTCAACGCTCATACGCCTGCCCAGTCCATTGCTGTTAATACACGCCCAACGAGGTTCTGACCGAGTACCAATTCAATAATCAGCAACCAGCCCGCAATTCGCCAACGCTGTGCCAACAGCTGTGCCCCGCGTTCCTGGCTTATTCGTCCTGATTGCTGGGCATATTGAATGAGTTTCGGCCATGTAAGGGCAATCAAGCCAATGACCATAAGTCGCAGGCCAGTCAAGAAGGGTTGATAGGAATCGATGCTCGACTGCACAGCAACCACACTTGAGATCTGCAGCACGTACATGAGAACTGTGCCAATAGTGAGTGCCAGCACAAAAGTCAGCATTGTCAGTCGTAAAAACCAGCGTCGGTCGCGCATAACTCTATTGTGGAACACGGCCGTTTTTCAGCGGTCGAGGATCGATCGTCGGTACACTCGGTATGTTCAGGGACGCCTGGCGTCGAGCTGCAGCGCGTTGTAACAGCGTTACCACCGTCCTAGAGACAACTTCGCGCCGTACTCTGGTTTCGAACAGCAGGTTGTCGATTTCACGGTCGAGCTCTGCAATGGTGGTATCGGCGTGTTCGCGCGCCACGTCGGTGGCATAGACCTCCGGCACCTGCCGGCCGGACAACAACAGGCGTCTTGCAAAAAGTGCTTTTTCAATGGTGCGCGCAGTACTGATTTCCGACACCAGGCGCCCGACGATCAGGTTTTGCTCGGAGGCGGGCATGTCGCGAATGGCTTCGATGACCTGGCGAGTGATGGCCACGCCGGGTGCGGTGATGGCTTCAAGATTATCCAGCGTCGGTGGCGTAACACCGCTCACCAAACCCTGCAGTTCGACCGTTACGGCACTTCCTTCCTGGAACAGTTTAGGTAACAGCCCGCTACCAGGAATACTGTCCTTGCGACAGGTATCGCAGGTGGAGACGATGTTTTCACCGACCACGTCCACCACCCAATCCCGGGCCGCTGATGGTGCAGGCCAAATCTCCGTGAGTCGTGTTGCAGAGGCCACCGGCACGGGCCCGGATGCCGCGATGGGCCGATTCATAGTGATGTTGTAGCCGGCCTCAACAATGTCGCCGGTGAAACGTAGTAGCGGCTGACCTTCTCCACCGGCCTGACCGCCAATCCAGGGAATACCGTTATCGCCATTGGCTGAATCAACGGCTTCTTTGGCGGTGACCGCATCGTTGCCACCGATGCCCATCTGCAGTTTCCAGTCATTGCCTTTGGACAAGGTAATAAGATCAGCGTAAGGATTTTTGCCTCTGGCGATTTCCGCTTCCATCACCTCACAGGATTTGGTGGCAAGCTGCATGGTCTGCTCGGCTTTGAGCAGTGCGTTTTGAAAAAGATCATAAAGTCCGGGATTGGCGCGCTGCAGTATGAGTGCCGGCAATGCGGCAATGGCGCTGCTTGCGGCTGCGGTCATCGCATTCATGATGTTATCGACGCCGGCGCCGATGTTGTTCAAGCTATTACTGACCGCTGCGACCGGATCAAAGGCGGCGCAGCTGTAGCCAAGCCCGAGTTGCACGGATCCACCCAGCGTGACTGAGGTGACCTTCGGGTTGGCCGGCACGGACACCGGTTCCGCACCACCAATTTCGTAGTACCACAGACCATCCTCAGTGGGTGCTTTGGTCGCCGCATTGGCAACGATTACAAAGAGCAAGCTGACAATTAGCAGACCGGACACAAGCGGCTTTTTGATCGCCAGAATCTTTACTGTCATTGTCTAATCACCCTATCGGTCCCTTAACGGGGATAGGTCATCCAATCAATGTCGAACAGGAAAAACTGACCACGGCGCTGGCAGCATTTATACGGGCGCCACAGATTCCAAACATAGTCACCCCCTTTATCCACTCGACCTCCTCCCCAACCGGCAAGGCTCGCAAGATCATTGATACCGAATACTTTGCAACTGGTCTCGGTCCGGGGCAGCAACATCTGCCAGGTACCGGTGCGATGATCAGTCTCGATTAAGGGCCCCGGCGGCCATACTCGTTGATTCGCTGACGACGGCCCGCTCACGGGCAGATAAACATGCGGTTGGCCGGTACGGGTGACAATATCGCCTGCCCGCTGAGCATTCAGTGCGGCCGCTTTGGGCTCCTCAGCCTGGGTGGTCCAGCCGGTTCTCGGAAATACGCCGCCCCAGGTGTGTAACGGCCAGTGGCCTAATTCACGTAGTCCCGGGATAAAACTCGCCGGGTAGAACATCTCCGGAATCTCCTGACGCCAGGACAGCGCATCAATGCCGGACTGAAAATAGGGTACAAATGGTCGGGTTTGTGAGCCACAGATGAGTCCGGGCAAAAACCCGGAGAAGAATCTTTGTGGATGACCGATGGCATCGGTTTCACGGAACAACAGATTCTTGTGATCCCGGTTGTGTCCGCTACCTTCGGTCCGATTGCCGGCACTATCGATTGGAATACTTAATAGGGTTCCCAACACGCTGCTGGCCGCCGTTTTTTGTGCAAGACCCAGCGTTGTCCGAATCTCCAGCCACGGATTGCCACCCAGTTCGTTGTAACTGCTGATTACCAGGTCCGGGCTGTAATGGCCGATCTTCAGCGATGACTTAACAGCACAACCGAAGAAAGAGCAGTCCAGCCAGAAACACAAACCGATCGGTGTCCACTGCATGCAGGCAATGGTGGCTGCTGCGGTTTTGCTGAGGATTTCAGGTGTGGTGATGGTCCCGGCACGTGCAGCCGTCAACGAGAGAAACAACATCACCAGAAGCATAGATGGGCATCGTCCTTTCATAACGCCTCACCTGCCTGCCAATGACGGTAGTGCCTCAAAGCTGCTGATAAATCGCTGAGACCATAAACGACGAGCTCGCCATCAAAGACAATGGCTGGATATTTCTCGATACCGTATTGCACCGCTTTGGCCAGCGATCTGGCTGAGTGCTCCAGCTGGCTGCGAGTTGCCTTGCCTAACTGCTGCAGCTTTCTAAGCACCAGGCGTTTTGCCTTGTCCGGATCAGCAGAGAGCCCCTGTGAGAGTTTGCCTTCGAGCTGTTTGATTGCATCGAGCTTATGAATTCGGACATCGATTTCCGGGTGCTTTGCCACAAACGTATCGATCGCGCTGATCGGTTGATCAATGGTGGTGAAGATTTCTATGCTTGTCGGCGTCATTGCCACCAGTTTTTCGGCCTGTGTCACGTGGCTTAGAACAAACAACAGTGTGAACATTGTGTTCGTCTTTATTGCGGCTGTTTTTCTGGTCATGAAAGCCGATGCCCTTTAATAGCGAATGGGCATCGTGGCGCGGGATCTGCGTCAATGAAACGGATAAGTCAGTCGAAGAATGGTGTGGTTTTCGAAGATTGAGTGCGCCGCTCGTCAGCGGCTGCGGTTTCTGGCAATCCGCTCTGCCATGACGTAAACGGCTTCGAGTTCGGTACAGTCCTGCTCGCGCATGATGATTGCTCGTTCTGCCTTCTCGTGCTTTTCGGTCATTGCCAGTGCCAAAGACAATGGCGGGGGTACATTGCGAAACAGTGCCTCGAGGCTATCTGCAATGACGACACCCTCAGTGTATTTGCCCGGCTCCTTGCGCGCCGAGAGCAGCAAACTGCGTTGTTCGTCACTTAAGTCCTTAAATCGTGCAATCTGTTCAACCTCCTCCTTGGGCATTACCAGACACATCCACCATTCCATCATGTTGAGCATTCTGCGGCTGGCGTCGGGAAAATCCTCGAGGTTTTGTGTCGCAATCCAGAACCAGGCGCCGAGCTTGCGCCACATTTTGGTGATTTTGACGACGTAGCGTGCCAACAAGGGGTTGGTGGTAATGATGTGACCTTCGTCAGTGACCACCAGTGTCGGCCGTGCATCGTGCTGATGCTCCTCAACCAGGGCGTTGATGTGGCTCATCATAGAAATGTAGGCCACGGTCAGTTGGTCTTCGTAGCCTTCCCGGGCGAGAATGCCCATCTCCAGAATGGTGACATCCGCCTTCGGCCATCGCTTGCCCGGGCGGTTAAAGAACTGCCCGGCGAGACCGGAACAAAACAGTGCCATGCCATCGCCCATTTCTATGGCGCGGTTGCGTCGATGATCAGCCAGCTCGCGATTGGCGCCAATCTCGTGCAAGGCTGCGACGACATCTTCGGTCAATACCTGCTCTTTGCCGGCCTGCCGGACTTTGCGCGCAGCAAGATAAATCGCGTTGCGGATTAGCAGGCGGTCGGCGCGGGTCATGCGGGCGTCTTCGCGTTCATCGCCGCCAGTTATCATGATCCGAGCCGCAATCTCCATTTCTCCAAGGATGTCGCGGCCTGCTGTTTCCAGCAGATCATCGCCATCCGCGTCGATTTCCAAGCGATCCCTTTCGAACGCCAATCCTGGCGCACCACTTTGCAACTTCATTGCATCGGCAAACGGCGGCAGACTCACGTCCGAGCTTGGATTCAGGGTGACTTGGTTCACGGCCAGCCCGTGAAAACGGAGATGCTGACCGAGTAATGAAAACGAACCACCGGCTTCGATGATGAAAACCCGGGGTCGGTATATCGCCAGCATTTGTTGCAACAGGTAGACCAAGAGCGCCGATTTTCCGGCGCCGGTAGGACCAAGGATCAGCATGTGAGCGTTTTTTTTACGATCGGCTGCATGTAATGGATCGAAGACCAAGGGCTCGGCACCGCGATTGAAGAAAACCAGCCCAGGATGACCGGTACCGCGGGAACGTCCGTACAGCGGCAGCAAGTTCGCTACATGGCGAGAAAAAACCAATCGAGAGCGACGGCGGCGTTGGTCGAGTGAAACATCGTAGGCCATCGGCAGACTACGGATATAACTGTCCTGGACCAGCAGATCGGCTTCACGACCGATCGGTAGCAGCCCATTGGGCAACAGCAGGGCATTCAGCTGATTGACGTTGGCGCGCAGCGTTTTGAGATCGTCACCGCGGATGTAAAAGGCGATATCCAGGGGATAGAGCTTGTTACCCTCCACCATCT
This sequence comes from Pseudomonadota bacterium, assembly GCA_022573655.1. Classification (GTDB taxonomy): domain Bacteria; phylum Pseudomonadota; class Gammaproteobacteria; order Steroidobacterales; family Woeseiaceae; genus UBA1847. Next base: position 1,366 of record JACZTO010000060.1, on the reverse strand, counting down.
CGCGCTCGACTGAGTCCGCATCTTCGCGAGTCAGAGACGCTTCTGCTGAGTCACCGACCGCCGCGCGTCGCACCTGCGCGATCTGGTTGCGGATCAGGTGCTGTGGCTTGATGGTCAACGTCATCGCCATCACGGTGTGTTCCGGCAGGCGATCAAACAATGCAACCATGTGATCGCCGACCTGCCGTTCAGCCGTGATGTGTCCGATATCGGGCGCACGCCTTAAGCCCTGCACGCTGACCACGGTGTGGGGAATATCATCGAACCACCAGATTCCATCCTCCGAGCGCGGCATCGACAGGGTAAGCTGTTCGGCAAACTCATAGCCAAAGGGCATTGCCGCATCGCCGGGATAGGGTGCAACTTTAAGCAGTTGATCGGGGTCGCCGTTCGCCACCTCCGCGGCCGGGTTGAACCAATGCAGTAACCATTCATAGAGATCCTTGCCGTTTCCGCGATGCGCTCGAATCCCGGCTGACGCCAGTGCAGCGGTCCATCGGGCCGCGACATCATTCAGTGCTTCCTCGACCTCAATTAAAGGCGGTGGTTTTCCGCCCGGATGCAAACGTCGATAAAGCGTCGCCCGCACTACGCGTCGCTTGCCGCGCCAGGGACTGCCGGTTACTGCCTGATCAACGAACAGCCCACCCGGCTGACTGATGCGGGCCAGATGGTCTTCCATGACCGCCTGCTGGTGCCGCGTAAAACTGGTATGGCGCAAGCGCGGATCGGGGTACTCGCTTAAATCTTGCGCGAATTTCTTGAGGCTCGGTTCGTCCTGAACGTAGACCTGCAGCACCCAGGGGGCGTCCTCTTCTTCGGGTATGGCATCATTTAGGGCGGTTTGGATGGCGTCCCTAAGCTCTGTCATAAACTTAAGGGTTCTTGCCTCAGTACCGGCCGGTTCCAGCTCAAACAACGCGCCGACACTGATGCCATCCTCCAACAGGAAGCAAGCGCTGTCGGGGTCGTACTCCACCCACGGCAATAAATCGGTGAAGGAATTCGGTTGACGGTAGAGCCGCTTGACAGCTGACTGTTCAAGCGGCGGCAAGACCGGTGCCATCGGCTATTCGGCGACTCTTGATGGGATCTCTTTTCTCGGCACCTCACCGGGCAAGGCGTATTCCACCTGTCGATACATCGGAAAGGTGGTGGCATATCCAGGCACCGGTACTCGTTCTTCTCCCACCAGATGCGGGAACACGTACATCACCAGGGTCGGATTGGGCAAGCGCGGGAAATGGGCCTCGAGTTCATTGAAGGCATCACGTAGGTAGCCGGCCAGGTCAGCCACATCAGTTTCAAGCGGCCGTGATTTCAATTCCGCGCGCACACTCATCGTGTCGCGCATGCCGATGTCACT
>JACZTO010000059.1 GCA_022573655.1 Pseudomonadota bacterium | reverse complement strand
CGTTGAGACGGTGGGTCGCTCGCGTCAAGCAGCCCTCCGACCTTCGCATCCGCTCACTCCGTCCACATGATGACGTAGTGGTACTGGACAAACGACACGTCAAGTCTCGTTGGTGGTGCACCGCGCATATCCTGCCGGATCTCGGCCTTTTCAAGTGAAGATAGCATGCCAGCGCCAGTAAGGGGGCGGTAGCAGAGAGGCGTATACCGTGGATTTGTGCCGCTTGGATTGGCAGCTAGCTATGTCCGCTGTGGGTCGTTTTCTGCCTGTCGGAATTTTACTATTTTGCCGGCCGGTCCTAGGCGAAAGCGGTCATTAAAAATTCATGCTGCGTTGAGTGAGATAGTATCGCAGCTAAAGCGATTCTTAGTTTTACGCAAGTGCATTGCCATGTATGCTTTTGACTGGGGATAATAATGAATATCTGGCGGACACTGACCAGGAAGCATCTGTATCTCGAGTTTTCCGCGACGAAGAATACGCGGGTCTTCATTTATGAGCGACCTGGCATGTGGATGACCGAGGCCGACCTTGCTTTACTCTTGAAGGACCTGCACACCGTTGCCCGCAAGACGTTGCCTGAAGGGGCATTGCGCTATGGTGTGCTGGGGGGCGATCAGGAGCGGCTGAGAGCCTGCATCGTAACGCTAGTGCGAGATCGCAAGACCGACGCGCCCATTGCTTTCAATGTTCTCAGTTTGATACCACTCCTGCTGCATGGGGAATCTATCGACCTCATGCACCTTGGCCTGGTGATGGTCGATCCAGGCGCCCGCAGCAAGGGGCTGTCCTGGGTGCTCTATGGACTGACCTGTTTCATGGTATATCTGCGCGGTGGCTTACGCCCCATTTGGGTCTCGAATGTCACACAGGTGCCCGCAATCTTCGGAATGGTCACCACGAATTTCACCAACACATTTCCTGGCCGGCCGGCCGATCGCCGCACTTTCGAGCATACCGCGCTCGCTCGCCAGATTATGACTGAGCATGCGGATGTTTTTGGCGTGGGTGACGATGCCGACTTTGATGAGGAGCGATTCGTGATTCGAAATTCATATACCGGAGGGTCCGACGATCTAAAGAAGACCTTTGAGGATTGTGCCAAGCACCGCGATCCTGAGTTCAACGATATCTGTGGGCGGGAACTCGACTATGTGCGAGGTGACGATTTCCTGCAGATCGGTCAGCTGTCAATGGCGTCTGCCCGTACGTTCATCATGAAGAATGTACCTAAGCGGTCTCTCACCACCTTGGCGGCATCCTTCGCCTTCATGCTGGTGCAGTCGGTAATTTTGCCGTTTGTCCATTGGCTGGACGCCTCACGCCCCTATAAGAATCTTCGTCCCGCGAGGTCTTCTTGATGTCATTCTCCTACGCCGAGTTCACCACCAGAAATATCGGTTTTGTCACGCCTGATCAGCAGGATCGGTTGCGCAAGGGCCGCCTGTTCATCGCCGGTGTCGGCGGCATGGGCGGGGCCGCATTTGCTTCGCTTGTGCGTGCTGGCGTGGGCCATATCGGTATTGCGGATATCGATCATTTTGAGATTTCGAATCTCAATCGGCAGGTCGCGGCAACCATGGAGACGGTTGGTGTCTCCAAGGTAGCAGCGACCGTCGACATGGCTCAGCGGATAAACCCGGAAATCGAGCTTCAAACGTTCGGAGCGGAGTGGACCTCCTTGCTCGACACGATCACGCAAACCTATTCAATCATCATCAACGGTACAGACGACACGCGGGCCACCGTGGCGTTGTACAGGGCGGCGAAGCATGCGGGAGCGACGGTGATCGACGCTTACGCCGCAAGCTTGCCATCGGTCTATTTGGTTCGACCAAACGCACAGCGGCCGGAAGAGCGCCTGGCATATCCCACCGTCGGATGCCCGCCGGAAGACATTACCGACGAGATGGTACAGACCTGTGTGAGAAAGGAACTCGAATATGTTCTCACGCATTCGTCGAGCCGCAAGTATGTGGACCTCGATATCGCCGCCGAATTCGCCGCCGGCAAGCGCAGCCGCTTTTCGTTTGCGCCGATGGTCATCACCACCGGCAATCTGATGGCCTATGAAGCGCTCGCTTTACTTTTGGACCAAACAACGAAGACGGACGATCGAGGGTATTTTTTCAATCCCTATACCGGACGGACCGAACGGCCTCTGCCCTGGCCGGCCGCGGTTCTGATGGGGCAGCTGGTGCGCCGGTTTCTCGGCAGGATGCTGGCCACGTGACCCTGACAGCGGATCAGATCGTTTATACCTTCGCCGATGGTGTGGCGCTGGTTTGTGCTTTAGCGCTGGCTACCGTGTTGTTCGGGCGGCATCGCCTTCGGCAGGAAAGTTATGTCCTGAGATATGCCATCGCGGTGGCGGCGTTGCTCGGCCTTCGCATATTGGACCTTTTTTGGGACGCCACAGTCGTCAATGTTACGATCGAACTGGTCGTGGCCGTGCTGCCGGTTCTTGCTCTGCTGATGGCAGAGAGTCTGATACGCCGGCATGCGCCCGGTTGGATAAAACTCACCTGCATCACAGGAAGCCTGTCCATCGCCCTATTGGCAGTGTTCAGATTTGACCAACTAGACGAAATGCGAATACCGGTAATAGGTGCGATATTGGTATCCTGTCTGGCCCTCGTTTTGGGCTTTGTCATCTTGCGCGATCGCAAGTCGCTGATGTCCAATGAGAATGACCGAGTATCAAGCCTGCTGCTCGGTTTTGCCATTCTTATCCCCTTCGCAGCGACCGATTTCCTGGATGACCGCTACGAGCGGCTGGTCGAAATGGGGGCGCTCGGCATCCTGTGCCTGACACTGAGCATGGTTCGCGGTGTGAGTGGCAGGCCGGGGATTTTGGGGTATTTGGTCGACCTGGCCGCTGCAGCCGGCATCTCAATTGTCCTTGTGAGTTTGACGAGCCTGTTGATCGAGATTTCGTCGACGCAGCGACTTGAACTTTGGGTTTGTTTCGCTGCGTTTGCAATCGCTGTGATGCTCTTCGGTCACCTGGCGCGAATGGTGCGTGATAGGGCTATGTTGCCATTGTCCTCATTCCTGGCTCATGCGCGGACCGAACATATCCAAATGTTTCTGCATGATCTGCAAGATCACTACCTGCTCAGAAGCAGCCGGCTGATCGAAGGCGACGAATTAAAGAAAGATGTACCACCGGAGGTCCTGGAACTGCTCGAATCAAGTCCTGTCGTTTCGCGTCCGGTTCTTGAGGATTTGCGCGCCACGGGAAACATTGCCCCCGACCGCGAGGCTGCTTTGTCGTTGCTCATGGCGAACCAAATGACTCACGTCGTAAGCCTCGGGATATCGCCTCCTCGCATCCTGTTGTGCGAGACCGCGATGTTGGGCGCTGACCGAGCGGAGGTGGACGACCTCCTCCTGCTGTCACGGATGGCACGACAAATAGAGGGAAGCAACGGCCGTGATTGATTTGCGCCAGGAAGATTTCAAAGCGTTTTTCGAAGCGCCGTTTTCCGCCTACGGGCCAGACGACCTCTATGTCTCGCCCATGAAGAGCGACTTGCAGCGCTTCCTTTCCAAGACACGGAACCCGTTGTTCAAAGGTAAGAGCGACCTGACCTATTTCACTGCGCACCGGGGCAACCAAATCCTTGGCAGGATTACCGCGCATGTTCACGCCGAGAGTAATGAGGCATACGAAGTCAACCAGGCCTACTTCGGATATTTCGACTGCGCAGATGATGACGAGGCAGCCAAGGCGCTCCTCGACGCGGCAGAGCGATGGGCACAAGCGCGTGGCCTTGCATCCATCGTCGGCAACTACAATTTGACCGCTATGCAACAGATTGGGGTGGTCACATCCGGGTTCGAACACCCGCCCTACACCGATCTGGTCTACAGCCCGCCTCATATTCACAAGCTGCTAGAACGGGCCGGGTATCAGCCCGAGTTTCCAATGACTACATTTGAGACGCGGTTCGATGACTCCTACCGCGCGATGGAACTCGGTCCGGCGAAAAAGGACATTCTGAATGATCCGGATTTCGAGTTCGCGCCGATCAACACGAGGACTATCGCCGACCGGCTTGAGGACGCGCGGGCGATTCTGAACGCGTCATTCGCCACGAACCCGCAATTCGTGCCGGTGACGGAAGAGGAGTATCACTTTCAGTCAAAGGACATGAAGTGGATCATGGACCCAAGGATCTCGGCCGTGCTGCACCACAGGGGTAAGCCTGTCGCCTGCATCATTTGTATCCCAGACCTCAATCCCCTGTTGCAGAAGGTGCGATCGCGGATGGGGTGGTCATTCCCGTTCCATTTCCTCATGCACCGCCTAAGGCGAAAACGCGCCGTGTTGATCTACTCCGGGGTGATCCCGGAGCTGCAGGGCCAAGGCGTCAATTCGCTTTTGCTCCACAGGGTGACGACCGCCATGTGCGACGCAGGGTATGAATCTTGCGGAAATACGTGGATTAGCGATAGCAATAAGGCAATCCTGCGCCAAAAGGAGAAGATGGGTGCGATCCCATTGCATCGCGTGCACCTCTATCGCAAGAGTCTTGAAGCGGCGACCTGACTTTGACGCCTGAACTGCAAGAGACGGTGGTGACGGAGGCCAATCTTGCCCCCTCCGTCCACAATACGCAGCCGACCCGATGGTCGTTCAGCGAACGGGCAATCACGCTTTATGTCGATGAAAGCCGCCTTCTTAAGGTCGGCGATCCGTCGAGACAGGACGCGGGCGTTTCATGTGGTGCAGCATTGGAAGGAACGGCCATCGCGTTATCCCGGCACGGCGCGGGAATAGTATCGGTCGAAGACCTTTGGGAAACGCGAGGCGCAGGGCCGCGCCCCGAACTAACCATTGCCGCCAAATTGACGCTGGGCGAAGCCGATATCGACCCGCTCGCGCCGTTCGTCGATCAACGATTCACCTGGCGAGGGATTTTTGACCCGGTCTCTGAAGTGGTGATTAAGTCCTTGGCTGACTGGGCGACGGATAATGAGACCATCACGCTGGTTAGCGACCGGTCGGACCTGGCGTTTATCGCCGACCTCAATGATACCCTGAGCCTCGCGGTCTTTCGTGACCGACCCTACCGCGAAGAACTGGTCTCCTACATGCGCCTCTCAAAGCGTCATCCCCAATGGTCGGTGGATGGCCTGAATCTGGACGCGATGCAGCTCTCTCCCATTGAGGGGTGGGTGGCGGGGTTTGCGCTGCGCCATCCAATCTTTGAGGGCATCGATGCGCTTCGCCTCGCCAAGATGATGATCAGCGAGCGTGAGAAAACCCTGTCGGCCTCCGGTATTGCTTTCTTTTCCGTGCAGGATGGAACGTCACCGATCGATATGGGACGCGCCTTCTATCGCTGCTGGCTCAACTTCACACGAATTGGCCTCGTCGCCTGGCCGATGGCCGTCCTTGCCGACGACCCGGAAGCCGCGAGAACGTGCATCGCTCGTTTCGATATTCCGCCTGGACACAGGCTGATCAACGTCTTTCGTTTGGGCGGGCCATCTTCCCACCGTAGACCCGTGTCTGCCCGCCTCCCGGTGAGCGATTTGATCATCGGCTAAAGCGCTTTCAGATACTCAAGGAGCGCTCGCTTCTCAGCGTCGTTCAGCGGTGTGAACTCGGCTTCATGTCCGTCATTGCCGAGCCCGAACGCGGTCGTATCCACCTCAGCAGGTGTGGACCAGGGTGTCACATCCGGCGGGTAGTGCCATTCGCCATCGACACCCATAGCACCGGCAATACCCACGGTGTCGAGATCGACGGCGTGCCCACCGACCTTGAACTTCTGAGGTCGCTCATCGGCGTACATTAGCGCCCGCAATGTCGGCACGCTGCCATTATGGAAATAAGGTGCACTGGCCCAAAGGCCGGTTAGGGGCGGTGCGGAATATTCCGTCGACGTTCGCGCATGAATGTAGACACCATAAACCGACTGATTGAGGGCGTCGGCAACGTCTTGGCCGAAAAGTTCCAATCGCCGTGGATCGGTGCCCACATCGCCAAGCCAGTTTGGGAAACTGACGATGCGCGGGGTGTCGAGATTGTCGTCATACACGCCGTGGCAGGATGCACAGTGTGCCGCATAGACATCGCGGCCTTCCGCCAGCAGAGTTCGATCCAATTGCCTTGGAAAAGGCTGCGGACGATAGTCGGCCATCCAGGCCATAACGTCTTCCACATCACCGATATGACTGATCGCGGTCTCGGGCGTCACACCCATGCTGGGAACCGTGAAATAGGCAACGATCGCTGCAAGCCGGCGGCGATGCGCCGGCGTTATGTTTTCCGCCTGGATCTCCCTCGGCTCTTCATGGCCCGGCGTCGTGTATGCGCCGGTATTCAGGAACCGATCGCGATAAAGCCGGCCACCCAGATCAGGTACCGAATTGAACACGCTCTTCTCAACCAATGAGCCTGGCGGAATGAGGTTCAAACGCGCTCTGAGCGAATCCAAACCGTTCGTCGCCCCCGCTAAGGATCCACGATAAGGAAGCAGGCGGCCGATCGTCACCTCGAGTTCGGCAAGCTGTCGGCGCAGCAGGGGCAGGATCGCAAATTCCAGGGTCAACCGTTCCCGGACCGACAGCTCGGGATGCAGCTTCTCGATGGCGTGCCAGAGGAGATCGTCCTGCGCTTCATTGGTATAGGTGCGCAGGGAGTCGTAGAGGGCATCGGTGTAGGCCTGCAAATTGATCGACGTATTTGGCGCGCCCAGCCACACGCGTGTCGGATCGGGCCGGCCATTCTTGTCGTACATGACGCTGCTGTGGCACGCCGGGCATCCAAAATTGCCGATCGTGATGGCGATGGGGGGAAGCAGGCGACTGGCGGTGCCAACATTCTGGCCCAGCGGATAAGGCAATTCCGGTCGCGGAAGATCGGCAGGCCAATTGCCAATCTCCCGCGGTGTATGGAAGCCAAATCCGCGAAAGATTTCGGAGATCAAGTCCGAACTGACGCGATCAACATTTCCATCTGCCGCATGCAGCGCGAGCGCGGCCGTGGTTACCGTCCAGGGTGCTGCCGAAACCCTCAGCGTGTCCGACGACAGCCCTGAGAAATCGCCAAATGCAAAATAGACCAGCCCCCGATCCGCCGAGCTCAGCTCTTTGACATCAAAAGTTTCAAGCACCGACGAACGCGCTGCGATCCTGCCCGTGAAGATCCCTATCGGATCGCCATCGATAACCATTAGAGCCAGCAAGCCGACCAGAAATAGGCCCAAAGCGTACCGGATAATTGCCCGTGCGATAACCATGTCTCCCATCTTATATCAGCCAAGATACTGCAAACTGTACCGTCAGTTGAGTGATTGGTCATGCATCCACGCGAGTGACACAACCCGATACGCCGGATTGTGCCAACTGCCGATAGTTTGGTGGCCAGGGGCGGAATCGAACTACCAACACGCGAATTTTCCGGTCCGCTGCCCTGGATTGCGCCTGCGGTGATAATCTGAATGACCAAGCGACATCGTTACAGACTAACTGTTCGGATCATCATAGTGCTTCATTTTCGATTGTTGGCAACCCGGTCTCGGACTGCGGGACTTTTGCGGGAGTAAGTCCTGCATCGTTATGCACAGTACTGCAATGTCGTCCGTGGACGCCTCCTGATTGATCATTAAAAACAATCAGTTAACATCCGAGATCTGTCTTCGGGAGGCAGGGGCCGGAAGTTCGAATCTTCTCACCCCGACCACATTTCCCTTATTCTAACAATGCCTTACATGGGGTCGACGCGACCCCTGTCTTTTTGTGCGACTGACTGTGCGAGTTTTGTGCGAGTCACAGGCCTAAGTACCGTCGACTCCCTACGCTCACATACTTTATTGGCTGACTCGAGCAGGCGCTGGATGTCCGGTGCAGAGTAGTGAGTCGTAATCCGGTTGGACTTGTGTCCTAACAGATCCTGACGATCCTCGAAACTCACCCCTGCAGCCCGTAAGCGAAAACCGAACGTGTGCTTCAGATCGTGAATCCGCACCTGCGGTAGTCCGACTCGTCTCCGAGCGTTCTTCCATGCCGTACTGGACATACGATGGCAGGCGCCGCCGTTGGGACCCGGAAAGACCCACTCGGGATCCTTACCTCGCTGTTCCTCGACGACATTGCGGGCAATCTTGTTAAGCACCAGTGATCGATCCTGCTTGTTTTTCCCTCCAGCTCTCCATGCAGGCAATACAAACACGCTGGTATCCAGCTCCTGCACCACGACTTCCCACTCCCAACGGAGCTTGCAGATTTCCTGATCACGGAGCCCCGTGTTCACCGCAAAGAGCGTCATTCGCTCGAGGTAGGGTGGGAGCTCTTTGAATAGCTTCGTCTGCTCATCCCAGGTAAGTGGGTATGGCTTCCGTGCATCGTCGTCGGGCACCATCTCCAATAATGGCGAAGTCTCCAGCCACGCTAGACCAGTGTCGTGGCGCCAAACGCGGGCAGCGAGATTCAGTATCCGACGGATAGCGGCAAGATCCTTGTTAATCGTTCCCGGCTTTATGCCGGCGCTGGCACGTGCAGACTTGTAGACGTCAAAAGTTCCGTTATGAACTCGGTCAATCGGAATATCGGGGTCTACATATTCAAACACTGCTTTCACCGCGTAGCCATCTCGAGCGATCGACTTCTTATGCTCGTAATCGGTCAAATACTTCCCTGCAGCCTGCCCTAACGTCCTTGTCGGCCGGATCCCGTAGAGCTTGGACTTGCGAATTTCCTCGAGTCTATGGGTGA
>JACZTO010000058.1 GCA_022573655.1 Pseudomonadota bacterium | reverse complement strand
CTGTCGACGCGGACGGGAACTACCTCGACGGCTCGAAGAGCTACTCGGTGACGCTCCCGCCGGGCATCCCCGCGAAGGACTTCTGGTCGTTCGTGTTGTACGACCCGCAGACCCGCTCGCTGCTGCAAACGCCGGGGACCTTGTTTCCCAGCCTGAACAGCGAGCGCAGCGGTGTGGAGATGAACGCCGACGGCTCCTACACCATCTGGTTCGGCCCCGAGGCGCCGGCGGGCAAGGAGACGAACTGGATCCAGACGGTGCCCGGCAAGGGCTGGTTCGTGATCCTGCGCCTGTACGGCCCGCTGGAGTCCTGGTTCGACAAGACCTGGAAGCCGGGCGAGATCGAGATCATCGACAAAGTGACCCCGGAAGAAGCTCGCGCCATAGCCAAAGAGGCCTTTGTGTATGGCTTTCCGCTGGTGGATAGTTACCGTATCCTGCATGCCTATCATGTGGATCGTGAGAATCCCGAATATAAGGCACCTTGGAATCAGATTAGCAACGTCGCTCGCGTTTTTACGCCGGATGATACGACGGTTCAGGGGCCTAACTCGGATACGCCTTATTCCTTCATAGGGATGGACCTGCGGGCTGAGCCGCTGGTGCTGACTGTGCCCGCGATCGAGCCGGAGCGCTATTTCAGTATCCAGCTGATCGATTTCTACACCCACAATTTCGATTACATTGGCAGCCGTACCACCGGTAATGGTGGCGGCAACTTCCTTATTGCAGGGCCTGGCTGGAGTGGCGCGGTGCCCGACGGTATTGAGCGGGTGTTCCATTCGGAAACCCAGTTGATGCTTGCGGTCTATCGCACGCAACTGTTTAGTCCGGATGACCTTGATGAGGTCAAGCGTATTCAGGCTGGCTATGGAGTGCAGCCACTGTCGGCGTTTGTTGGCGAAACTGCTGTAGGGCGCAAAAACCTAATCCGGCCCGTGTTACGGGCACAAAATCCGTAGACTCCTTGTATATAGACAACAACTGGTAGGAGTCTGGGGTGATCAGATGGTTAGCACCAGCTATGACGGCCTGTTTCAAGCCGAAGACAAAGATTTTCGGCGATCAAGGCAGCTCGGGACTTGAAAATGGCTTTGAAAGTGTAGCCAAGGCACCGAATCATCGAAAAATCCCCTAAGTTATTCTTATTAATAGGTTGTGTAGCATCGCATTATTGGCGATAGCATGGCTCCGATAGAGTTTTTGCGCCCTAGTGTGTCCAGCGAAGGCTGGTGTGTTCAGTGGGAGTCAGTCCCACCGGGGTAGAAGTCAGCGCCCCGTAGCTTGAGTCACATGCGTGGAGGAAACGAAGCGGATGAAGCTGATTGACAAAGCCATCCTTGGGATGGTGAGCGAGTCACCGGGCCGTAACGAAAGTGAACCCACAGGTGGCCCCGACAAAAAATAGTTTCGGAGGCCGAGCGCTCTGGGGCGGGGCGAAGGCAGTATGAGATGTCGCAAGCTGACCGGCGCGGCATGTCACTCCGGCGGGGTGGTAGGGACAGCACGGTGACAAGGACATGCTAAGCAACTGGAGAAGCCGTCCTCGTCCCATCGAGAAATCGGTGGAGCAAGGTAGGTCGTATAACCGGCAGCACCGGGAAATCGGTCGAAGACGAGACGGTGGCGGCGAGGTTCGTAGTAGTGATGAAGCCGGGTAACGCCGGTGGAGCGAAGGGGCCTTACTGCACATGATGTCTTGGTCAACATGGGAGGCAGCGGTGAGATGATAAAGGCACCGATTGATCTGCAGGACCTGCGACGAAGACTATCTGTCAAGGCGAAGGCTGAACCGTTTTGGCGCTTTACAGCGTCGAGGCTTCGGTTGGCAGCGGTGGCATCGCCGATGGCTATACCAGCCGTCGGCGATAGCGGCGCCAACATGATAAGTCTCATAAACCTTAAGATGAAGTGTGCAGGAACGCGTAGTGCGGGAAATCCGCATGCTGCGTGTGATGTGGCGGGAGCTGGAAACGGGATCACGAACATCCCTAGCCGGGCACGAAGGGGGAAACCCCGGATACAGACAAGGGATGTTCTATCGGGTTACCGCGCCAGCTCTCGACCCTACCGCTGGTGAACTGATCGGTTATGGCACGATATCAAATCGCGGTAGCTCTTAACCGGTATTTCTTCTTTTCTTTTCTGCAGCAGTTTCCACGGCTGCCGAAAAGTTTGCTATCAAGAACAAACGTAAAACTCCGGCGACAAGATTCTTGATTTTCTGTTCTAGATAACTTGTTTCTAGACGAAAAGTGAGCCACTCAAACAGTTCACCGCGTCGCAGCGCGGATCGCGAATGCTCAAGTGATACGAACACGTCTCTTGCCAGCGTGCGAAGCTGAGGAGCGTTGGCAAGCTCGGCTGTCAGCAACCCGCGCAAGCCGTCGGATTCCACAGACTGGGACACCGACTTCCAAATTTGTCCAGCCTCAGTTCCTTCGATGAGTGGCAATACGAGATTTGTGAGATCCTCGTACTTTACGGCGCGAACAGATCGTTCTAGGTCTGAATCTATAATTTGTAGATCGCGGGAAGCGAGGCGCTGATTAACGCGTGATTCCCACTTGGCCAACGAAGTCATCACGTCGGCAGCATGCCCGATCGCCTCTCCGTAAGCACGCTCGCTACTCGAAATGTCACCATTGGCGTATTCAACAAACGCAGATTCCGCTTTAGTCAGCATCGCGAAAACGTCGCTAATAGTCTTACAAAGCGATTCCGCAACCGCACCGGAGACAGCAGAGCTGATACTCGGATAGGGTGTGCTCTCAGCAGCTACGCGACTAGCTTTAGGCTGTGGCTTCGGGTCCTTCGGGTCAGTAGGATCGGCCGGTCCTGGATCCGGTCCGGGATCGGTTGGATCCGGAAGAGGCCTCCTCTTTGGGTTACACATAAACACCATCGGTCGTTTCCCCCTTTTACCTTTTGATTCGTGGAATCGTAAGTTATGAGAGCGATACAATTCCTGCCCGTTATATAATTAGGGAATGAATTGAGAATACTGTCAGTATAGTAGATCTCAAAAAAAGATCCGCATCGGGGGGTTGGCGGCTCCTCGGGACTCTACAATCCCGATGTCCGCGATTGAGTGTAAAGCGGACATGATCTGCATTCATCCTGAGGGATCTTCGAGTTCGTGGACAGGGTGAGGCACTATGATTCGGGCTGGTGGCTGCGTCCCAGTGGCTGCGCTCCAGTGGCTAGCTTTAATAACACCGAGACAACCATACAGTTAGTGATTGTTTTGCTTTGCCAGATGGCGACGAACAGAAATCGGCAGATTCCTGCTAGTAGAATCTGGCGAGCATTGGCCACTCGCCGGCGAAATAGGCGACAATAAGGATACGTAATTAGGAATTATTTATCTCTCAGGACAATGAATATTATATTTAATTCGGATCTGCTTTTCGCGACTTACTTGATAGAGGATCGGTTGCCTAGAGTGCTCTCCGATTTCTTACAGACGTGCGGCGAAAATGGGCATGAAATAGTCATTCCTGAAACAACATTGCTGGAGTTCGATAGAAAACAGGCCGAATTTTTAGATAAAGAAATACTGGAGCTGAATAAGGCGCGCACCAAGCTGGAAAAATACGAAGTTAATTTTGATGATTTCGAAAGCGCGGCGTTAGCCAGAGCTCCAGATCTAGTGGCGCTTATTGGCGGTACGGGCGCAACGTGCAGTGTAGTGCACCCGACATTGGCGGACTTCCAAAGCGCGCACCGCAAGGCCTGTTCAAGGGAAGCACCGCATCCGCCGGATATCAAATCTGATGAAATGCGTGATTTGGTGATATGGGAAATTTCCCTAAGGATTGCTAGCCCTGAAGATTGTACAATTTTGATGAGTCGAGATGAGCTTCATACTCATCATCGCGGCAATTCAGAAGCAAGTAATCACGGGCTTATTAGATGCGATAGTTTTGAACGGGCCTACGAGTCGCTCAGTATCGAAACCGAATCAGGGCGTGTGTTACGGCAATTAGTCTCATTTATTCTAGATGATCTAATTGCTGGTGATGATCTTCCTTTAATAGTTGGTGCCCAACTTGTCTCAGTGAAACGGCCTACGTTCGTTGACACAAATGCAGGAACGACAATCGTAAAGGCAAAGGTTAAATTTAATACGGGCGCTGGAACAGAGTTGGCCGCGACAATGACTTTCGAGTACGCGGGCACGAGTCCGTTCACGATCAAGTTTGAAGACACAAGAGAAGATGATTCCGATATAGAAGATTTCTTTCATCGAATTGCGGAACCGCCCCATTCAACTGACGACATAATTGACAGAAAACGAGGCTTATCAGAGTTAATTGGAGAATAAATCGTGAACTTAAATATGGGTTCTCAAAGTTTTAGAAACGTTGAGATACCGTTATTGTGGGGCAAACGGGCGATACTTCAGGACAAGAAAGGGAGGATTTCAATTATTTCCCTTGAAGGTGAAGAAGCTAAAATAGAGGTTCTTGGAGACAAGCCGGCCCCAAATATTGAATATGAATTGGTCAGCGACGGATTCAAGATCATGCGAATGGGCAAGGATCTCTATAGCTTTAGCCCGAATTCCCGAATCATCACGGGGCTCTCGCTTGTGCTCAGAAGTGGACCCCATTGATTGGACAGCGTGGCAGCGTTTTTAAGGTGGAATCCGACATTGTCATTATGCTGCCAGTGAGAGCGGTTTGATGCCCTCATAAACCTCATTCGGTGTCTGATCGTTCAGACTGGAGTGAGGCCGCTCGTGATTATAATACTCGATCCAGAAATTGAGTTTCTCCTTTGCATCTTTCATGTTGTCGAAGGCGTTCAGGTAAACACATTCGTATTTCAAGGAGCGCCACAGCCGCTCGATAAAGACATTGTCCATCCAGCGACCCTTGCCGTCCATCGAGATTTTGATGTCGTGCGCCTTGAGTTCGTCGATCCAATCAGCGCTGGTGAACTGCGAGCCTTGATCGGTGTTGAAGATCAAGGGACAACCGTATTTCTCAAGCGCCTCCTGCAACGCCTCAACACAAAAGTCGGCCTCCAGGGTGTTCGACAGCCGCCAGGACAACACTCGACGTGAGTACCAGTCCATGATGGCCACCAGATACAAAAAGCCATGCGCCATCGGGATGTAGGTCACGTCAGCACACCAAACCTGGCCAGGCCGCTTGATATGCATGCCTCGCAACAGGTAAAGATAAATTTTGTGCTGCGGGTGACGTCGTGAGGTGTTCGGTGCCGGCGCCACCGCAACCAGGCCCATCTTCTGCATCAGACGGCGGATCCGTTTGCGGTTCACCCGATAGCCCTGACGGCGTAAATAGCGGCGCATCTGCCGTGATCCGTACCACGGCGTTTTCAGATACTGCTGGTCAATCAGCCGCAGCAACTCGAGATTGAAGTCACTCTCGTTTTTTGGCCGGTAGTAATAGCTCGAGCGGGCAATGCTCACCAGTTCACACTGGCGAGCCAGGCTGAGCTTTGAGTGGTTCACTTCGATCATTTGCCGCCTTCGACCCACACTCATTGATCGAAGGCTTTTGCTAAAAAATCCCGCTCAACGATCAGCTCGCCGACCTTCGCCTGCAGCGTCGTGATCTCCGCCTCCCGGCTGAGATCACGATTGGGCGCATTCCGCCCAAAACCCTCTTTCATTCCGGCCAGCGCTTGCTTCTTCCACTTCGTGATCATGTTCGGGTGAATGCCGTAACGGCTGGCAAGCTCTGCCATCGTGCCATCACCGCGGATCGCCGCGAGGGCTACTTTTGCTTTGAACTCGGTCGAAAAATTACGTCGTTTGACCATGCTTTGGAATCCTCTTTATCAGGCCGGATTCCACCTTATAGCACTGTCCGATTTTTGGGGACCACTTCTGGGTGATCAAATCGGCTTGCTGGGAGGCCAACGTTGATCCGCCAGAGAATCTCCTGGCCCTTGTAGTCGTCTTCGTGTTCCTCCATGAACCAAGCGCGCACCTCTCGGAGCATCAACGCCAAGTACGCGATAGTGTGGGGCATCAGATCCTTCGGCTTTGCATCACGGTCAGCGGGATCTGAAGCGGCGATATTCATCAGATTTTCCTTAAGCCCGCGAAACTCCGTACCACGCCTATCGAGATTGAAGTTGCCATGATCGTCGAGGCTGACGATTGTCGGTAGAAGATAAGTGCCTGTTGGATCGGATCCTGTCGCGAACGGGACCGCATATGCGGTACGTGTGGCTACGTCTTGAATGACGACTTTCGTACACGCCGTACCGAAATCGAGGCCTATGACGAGCTCGACGTCACCTGAATCCGACTTTTTGAGAAATTGGGTTTCCGCTCCGCGTGGCCTGGGAGCCCTGGTCGGAATATCAGTTGACCTGCCAGTGCCAAAAATCTTCTTGCCAATATCCTGCAACGATTGCGAGAATGACTTGCTCGCTGTCTCGGGAAGCTCTTCCCCTTTGGCAACCAATGCGTCGCGCATAGCCTGCTCCATGGCGCTGGTATTAATCGGCCCTTTATCAGCCGTCTGCTTTTTGCGCTTTTCCTTCTGCTCGCGTTGCTTCCGCTTTTTGCTTCGTCTGGACATAAAAAAATCTCTTATTCGACTCGGACTACGCCGACGCAAATATCGCGACGGCTGTGAATGATGTTTCTGTTGCTTTCGATATCTCGTATTTTCCAAGACACCCTTTCCTTGAGCTTCGTAATACGACCTTCGGTGGCTTTCACCAGCGGATCGCGGCCTTTCTCGCGATGACCTCGCAGAACCTCGCCCAGCACTTCAAGCTGTCGCTGAGAGTGACGCTCCAGCGATGCAAGCTGCAAATCAGCACGATCATTATTTTCATTTTCAGTGTCCGTGACGAAGCGGTCATACTCGCGAATGGAATGCGCCAAGCATTTCTCAGACAGGGTTCTGGCCTGGCCAAGATCAATCGCGCTTGGTGCGGACAGCCAATCTCTACCATGAATGGCAGCCAAAGTAACCAATGACTCCCCTTGGTCCGCATCCAGAAACTTGGAAGTTTGTCCCGACCCGGCGACGGAGTAATTGATGCGCTCGATCACACGCAGACCGCTCAGAGACCAATGGTCAATTGCGAACACATAATCACCTGACTCGAATGCGGTGGCTATTGTTCGAGATAATTTGCAACTGACGCAGGGGTAGTAGCGCTCGCCTTTGTCGCGAACCGAAAAACCGACGAATCGCGCAAGCGGATGAAATTGCGAGATGGTCTCCACTTTACCGGCAGACGCGTTGGACACGCGATTCTTGAACTCGCATTGAACGGCACCCGTTGAACTGCCGGCCAGGCGCGTCTTGCCTTGAAGCCTGTAACGAGTTACGAACCGCTCGAGGTCGAAGCGCGCAGGCTCAGTCAATCTGATTTCGAATCGCAGCTCATCGGCTCGCAGTTGATGGAATTCGCATCCGGAATAGTGCTTGTTGAAGAAATCGATGACGTATGCGCAGAGATCGTCGCCCGTGATCCACCGGTTCATCTCACGAGCGGCCCTGACCTGGCGAAGAATGTAATCGCCGTGGGCTACGAGATTATCCGCTTGATCCTCCAAGTCAGCTTCTATTTTGCGAAGATTCACCATCGCGGTCGCGGTTTGATCAATGCGCTCTTCTTCCTGCTCGCGAGTCACGTTGCCGCGCATAAGATGCATTGTCAGTTTTCGAACCTCGTCCCCGAGAATCGCCTCAAGACCACCCAAGGCACGCTCGAAGATTCCCAAGCGGGCGAAAAGTCTGGAATAAATACGCGAATCGATAGTGTCTGCGTACATCATGTTCCAAATCGTGATCTTGGGCGATTTCTGTCCAATCCGATCGATGCGGCCAATGCGTTGTTCAACCTTCATGGGATTCCACGGCAGGTCATAATTGATCAATACACGGGCAAACTGCAGATCAACGCCCTCGCTGGCAACCTCCGATGCGAGCAATACGCAGGACCCACGTTTCAATTCAAAATTCCTGATGACGTCATGCTTGGGTTCGCGCATGCCGCCCATCAGAACCACAGAGTCGATACCATCGTGGGTCAGGCGTTTGTGCAGATACTTCAAGGTGGCTCGAAAAGTCGAGAACAGTATTATTTTTTCGTCTTTGTGTTCAGCGAGATAATCGCTGAGCATTTCGACGAGGCGACGGTACTTGCTGTCACACTGATACAAGTGTTCCAAGTCGCCCAAGTCACTGGCATTTCTCAGGAGTTCGCCAATCAGTGGTCCCGGTTGGTCCGGAAGAACGTCGATTCCGTCCGCATAGTTTTCGAGATCTTCCCTGCGCAGCTCGGCCCTTCTCTGCCAATCTCCCAGTGCGGCTGCCATCGAACTGGAAATTTGCCGTTGTGGGGTAACGAGGAGAAACCCCTCATGAGCATCGCGACGGGCACAGTACTCCCTGACAAGACCGGTCACTTTGTTGTAGAAGTCCAGCTCCGCCGGATCCATGGGCACCTCTTCCGCCACGGCTTCTCTGACGACGCGCACCCGCACGGCATCCTCTTTAGGTGAAACTCGACCCACCTTCATCTTTACGGCCTGGAACCCCATCTCGACGTAGCCCTGCATCTCGAGGGCCAGGTCCTCGGGGCCCTTGCCCTCGGCGTAGTATCCTCCGCTGGCGTACGCCGGCACCTGACCCTCGCGGTAGCCCCCGGCGTATCGGTAGAGGGGCAGGCCCGCCTCCTTGGAGACCGCATCCCAGAGCGCGATGTCGACGGCGCTGATCGCTCTGAGCACGGCGCCCCTGCGACCGTGCAGGAGGGCCTCGCGGTACATTGCGTCCCAGATGGCCTCAACCTGATGCGGGTCCCGCCCTACGACGATGTCCCTCAGCAGATCGCGGACGGCCAGCGTTACGAGGCTCCCGCCCCTGTGACCGCCATAGCAGAAGCCGATGCCCTCGGTCCCCGTGTCGGTCCGAACGCGCACCAGCGTATAGTGCCGCTCCGATATGGCTCTTGACGCGATGGCTACACCGCTGTCAAGCGGCACCACACAGGTGCAGGCTCGACCGAAGTTACCTTCATCAGTGTCTCTCCCGAATATGTCCAAAGGAGAGGGCGTTGGTGGGTTGCGTGAACAAGCGGCTACCGC
>JACZTO010000057.1 GCA_022573655.1 Pseudomonadota bacterium | reverse complement strand
AGGTCTTCAGTCGGCGCGCCCGGTCCCAGGCCGACTGCTCTGCTTTGCTGGCTCGGTAATGTCGCCGGCCACCATTGCGCTTGATCTCACGACTCACCGTAGACGCTGCACGATGCAGCGATAATGCAATGTGTCGAAGCGACTGGCCTACGACCATGCCACGGGAAATCTCTTCGCGTTCCGCTAATGTCAGTGCCAGTGGTGAGCAACTGCGCGGTCGCGGCCGTATGCCACCGGTCTCGGAAAGCACGCCTTGAATCGATGAGTGTCCTCGATCAAAAAGACGAGCAATCTCATGCAGAGAATCGCCCGCCTGCCAGCGATCCCACATCAAGACTTTATCTGCTTCGCTGAAGTATCTTCTCGTTCGGTACTTCATAAGCAACACCTCCTTCTCTATAGTTAGAGTGTAGGTGTTGCATTGACCGGTTGAAGTCGCAACCCAAAGCGGACATCGACAATAAACACGGAAGCAACAATGAAAAATCCACTGCTGCTCGCCCCAGCAATACTACTTGCAACACTACTATCCGGATTCGATGTACAGGCATCGGATGAAGCCACCGCTGTGGAAGAAACGGTAGAAGTGAATGAACTAAGCAAAACCGAGACACCGGATACTCAGCCTTCGCGTCCAGAGGTTGCAAAGGTCGGCGGCGATTCGCAAGCAATTGAGGTCGGCGACGATATCGAAATCTCGGGTGCCTTGAGTATAGATGATGAAGGTATACCGACAGCAGACGACGATATTAAGCAGCTAATGCAAGAAGCGATTTCCTTTCTGGACGGGTTGTGGAGGATTTGGAACGCGATAAGCACGCCCGTAATAATCTTGTTTGGATATGTTCTACCGGCGTTCTTCATTCTTCGGGATAGCCGCGTCAAGCTGTCTGAACGTGCGCTTTGGTTGCTCGCGACGTTCGCCGTGTCATGGCTGGCTTTCTTGGTATTCCTGTGGATTGCTCCTCTATTTGGCAGCCCTTCCGAATATGAGGACGAAGAAAGCTCGACATTCAAAACGTCGAGGAACGTCCTGACTGGAGGTACCAGCATAGCGGCGGGAATTGCCTTCGGTGCTGGGGCTTTGCTTGTGATGTTTGCATTCCTAATAGCCGATGCCAGTCAAGGATTTGCATTTTTCGCCGGTATTCCGCTTTTTGCGGGAATGGCATTGATGATCCCCGGGGTCGTGCTGGCGGTCGCGCTGGCCATTGGGGGTTCACGTAAGTCAATCGAAACAATAGTGGGTCCGAGAAAACAAGGCGTTGCACCGGCCGTTATCACCCTCGCAGTTGGCGTTTTGGCGATGGTGATTCCTATGAGCTTTCGTAGTTACCGTAACGGCCCACTCCTTAGTCTCTTTATAGAAATTGCCGCTATCATTGGCCTTCTAATGGCAGTTTTTGCCCTCGGCTATTTGCTTATTCAGCTGATTTCAGCGGCACTCAAACGGCGACGTCAGCAACGCTAGACTGCACGCTGGTTCCCCTCCCGCACTTTGAGAGTCGCCTATTCAGATCGGACAATCTCGTGACTTCGGGCACTTCCAAAGACCGCTTTTGGCCTATTCTGTTGAAAAACTCCGAATTACGATGATCAGAAAATTCAAAGAATTTCTTCAATCGCCTGGCGCGCAAGTCACAGATCAATTGTGCCCTTCTGAGGTGCGTCAGGCCGAATTTTCATACGACTTCTGCTACCCCCTCGTACCTACAGTACGCAATGCCGTTCAAATCGCAAATAAAATCGCCGCTCATTTCAAAACAGAGTTTTTCAACAGAATAGGCCGAAAGCTGCCCTTTAAAATAGCAGTCTTGAACCTGATCGAATGTTCGGTATCGGTGAAAGCGGACATTCAGCCTGGAGTGCTTGAAAACCGGTTCCCTAATGACCGCTTTCTAGCCGCACCCGGGTCAGTGACGCTCGTCTGAGCTGGGGTCCGAGAGGTCCTAGAGAGCCTTCGCTCTGATCCTTTCAAGGCGGTGTAGTAGTATGTCATTGCCATGACTGCTGATAAAGACAGGCTCTTCAAGAAGCTCGAACACGTGGGGGAACATGTAGTTCGAGAAAACCTAGAAAACGGCGTCTACGGGCCGAACAGGCGCGGGCTCGTCGAAGAGTGGTTGGAGCAATTCGAGGATAACGATGAGGCGGAGCTGCTCCTTGATGAGGAGCATGAAGATGAGGCTGGTGCGTTGGCTAGTGAGGCGAGAAAAGTAGCTGATGAAAGTCCTCCGAAGAAGTGGTATCAGCGCCTGCTCAAGAAAAGGGGCAAAGACGACCCGAGTTAGAAGGACGTGGTTCGATAGCAGAGGATTCTCTGTGGGGAACTCGGAGCCTCGTCAGAGTGATTGCAATGACCGGTTGAGGTCACAGCCGTAAGCGCCCATTGAAAATCGTTTGATCCGGGTGGCTTGAACGACCGTATATGGACTCCTCCTCTTTTTGCAAGCAAGTTGTTTGATGGAGATAGGGACGACTGCTCTCGTATATCCGGCCTCTTAAGTTGGCATTCATTGATGCCGGGCCATGATGGGTATTCGCGCACCAGTACCCAAACGCTTTTACGTGCTTTGAGCACGCGGCCATTCACGGGTTTGACTGATGCCGGTCCGACCGTTTCACCATCTTTAAGCTTGCTTTGCAATCGTGATTGAGGAACTCCTGCTATCAGTACGTTCGTTATCGACCCAGGCTCAAGTGGCAATCAGGCCATCGCGAGCTCAGGATCATAATCGGTGCCGTTGCGTAACATCGCCCAGGCGATGCGTACAGTTTTGTTCGCCAGGGCAACGGCCGCAACATTCGGGTGTTTGCGCCTGGCCAGTTCAGTGACCCATCGACTGAGTCGATCATCCTTGTGTTTGGCTTTACTCACCACCGATCTGGCGCCATGGATCAGGATGCTGCGTAAATAGGGATTACCCTTCTTGGTGATGCCGAATAGATAGTTCTTGCCCCCGGTGCCGGCATGTCTGGGGGTGATGCCAACGGAGGCGGATGCCTGGCGGCCACGCTTGAAGTGTCGGCCATCGCCGAACTGCGCCACCAGCGCGGTGGCTATCAGCGGCCCGATACCGCGTAGCTGCTTCAGGCGCTTGGCATCGGCATGGCTCTCGGAGAGCGCAAAGATCTCTTTGTCGAGCACGTTGAGCCTGATATCTAAATTCTGCAGATCTTCCCAGAGACCGTGGAGTAATACACGGAAGGCTGGTCGCAGGCCATTCTCAGCATCCTCGAGCCAGCACGGAATCGCTTTTCGTAATGGTCCCATTTGTCTCGGTGCCACCAAGCCATACTCAGCGACCAATCCGCGGATCTGATTGGCCTTGGCCTTACGGTGGTTCATCAGGCCTTCACGCACGCGATGCATCGCCTGGATGTCCTGCTGCTCCACTGTCTTCACTGCAACGAAGCGCATGTGGTGACGGCCCATCGCCTCACAAATCGCCTCGGCATCATTGACGTCGTTCTTCAGGCTCTTGAGATACGGCTTGACGAACTGCGGCGAGATCAGCTTTACCTCAAAACCACGTGACTTCAGCTCACGCGCCCAATGATGGGCACCGCCACAGGCTTCCATGCCGATCTCGCATCCCGGTTCAACCGCCTCGGTCAGCACGCTTAGCCAGCTGGAACGCTTCAACTGCCGTTGCCACACCCGACGACCGGCTGCATCCACGCCGTGTACCTGAAAAACTTTCTTTGCCAAATCAACTCCAACGCGAGTAATCTTCATCTCGGACTCCTTCTGACTGTGACTGAAATGTTTACGCTCTCAGTCTGGCACATTGCGATGCCGGTAAGGTGAGGAGGAGTCCATCCCATTGCTTGCGGACGGAAAGCGGACATTCAATTTTCGATTACTGAGTTTCTTGTCGAACGACTGCCACGTGAGCAAGATGTGCTTGAAGCTCGCATTATCGCTGCGCGGAAGCTGCCCGGAAGGCGATCGCGCAGTTTCTCGTTACTACGCGAAATCCGAAAAACGGGCTGAAACCCATACGTAGCACGTGGTGCCGGGAGCGGGAATCGAACCCGCACTTCCGAAGAAACCGGATTTTGAATCCGGCGCGTCTACCAGTTCCGCCACCCCGGCGTGCTTTGGTGAGCGAGTTCCGGGCCTGATCCAGGCGCGAACGGCGCACAGTATATTCGTCGTTGGCACGGTCCGCCACAGGCAAATGGCGACCTGTGCCTGGTCCTGCCCTGATAGGGGTTGTAATGCGACCCTTTTCGGCCCGGATGCATCTAACATGACAGATATGAGCAAATTTGCCGACATTCACCTGGACCCGGGAATTATCAAGCGGGCGGCACGGGGTGACGTGCGTGCGCACGAGATAATTTATCGTGCGTTTTCGGCGCCGGTGTACTCGATTTGCCTGCGTTTTACGAAGTCGCCGGCGCAAGCCGAGGACCTGGTGCAGGAGTCGTTTATCGAGATCATGCGATCAATCGCCAAATTTCGCGGTGAGGCCGCACTCGGCAGCTGGATTCGGCGCATCGCGGTGACGAAGTCGCTGATGTTCCTGCGCTCGGCGTGGACAAAACGTGGTCAGCCGCTGGGCGATGGCTGGGACGATGTTACGTCCGGCGAGCCGGCCAGTCACGGGATTTCGAGCCACCCCGATGATGCGCTGGATCTCGACGCCGCGCTTGCGAATCTGTCCGATGTCAGTCGCACCGTTGTCTGGTTGCATGATGTCGAAGGATATACGCACAAGGAAATTGCCGGGTTGATGGGCAAGACCGAGAGCTTCTCGAAGTCGCAGTTGTCGCGCGCGTATCAGCGACTTCGGCCGATGCTTGGCGTAGACAAAAATATCCAGCCCAGTGGCGCCGCCATTGGCAGTTATTGAGAATTGGAGTTGCTGAAATGAGCAGTGACAGTAAGGACGAAGAGATGATTTGTGCATTAACAGCAGACGAATACGGCGAATTGCAGAGGGGTCTCCGCAGGCTACCCGAGACAATGCCGCCGCATGCGCTCTGGAACAGAATTCGTGAGCAGGCCGAGGCCGAGGGCCTCCTGCAGCAGCCGCTCATGCGTAAGCGATCGACGTGGTATGCCGGTGTTGGTCTTGCCGCTGCGGCGTTGCTCGCGACCGTGATGTTGCAGCCGACGGTTGACCTGGAGGGTGTCGTCGTGCCGCAGGAAACCCAGACCAACATCGTTGAGCCTTCGAATCTGCAGGCACTGATGGTGCAGTCGCGCCAGCTCGAAAGCGATCTGCGCGCCTTGCCTGCAGAGCCGCGAGTGGCGCGTGCCGGTACAGTTGCAACGATCTCCGATATTGAAAATCGTATTGCGGGAATTGATTACCAGTTGAATGACTCCGAGGTGCAAATGACACCTGGGGACCGGGAAATTTTCTGGCGTGAACGCGTCAGGTTAATGAACTTGCTGCTGCAGTTGCGCTATGCGCAAGCGCAACGGGCAGCATTTTGACCAGGAGTAGTACCCAATGAAGATGTGGAAATTGATAGTTCCGGTAGCAGCGATTTTGCTGTTCGCCGGCCAGGCGGTTGCGCAGACAGACTATGAAGAGAGTCGGCGTGATTATGAAGCCAGCGAAGTGCAGTACACCGAACAGCTGAAAGAAGCCGAGGCACAAATGGCAGAGGCTGCTCGCTGGATCGCTGAGCTAACCTCGGAGCGCTTGCCGCGTTTGATCGAGATTGAGCGACGTTTCGAGTATTCGAACAAGCCGCGTATCGGTATCACGATCGATGGTGCTGATGACGGTGGGCCTGTTGAAGGTGTTTTGATCGAAGGCGTCACGCCTGGCAGTGCGGCAGATGATGCGGGCTTGCGAGCGGGTGACATCTTAACGGCAGTGAATGACAAATCGCTGAGCGCGGAGACAAGCGCTGCCGCAAACAAGCGACTCCTGGATTTCATGCAAGGAGTTGAAGAGGGAGACGAGCTGGCCGTTGAGTACCTGCGTAGCGGCAACGTGGGTTCCGTAGAGGTGGCACCCAGAATTATGGAAATGCATATGTTCTCCTGGACGCCAGGCGCCGATACCCTGCATGTTCCGGGAGCAGCGTTCGCGCCACACGCCATGCAAAAATTCACGATGCAGTTCGGGTTCCCATGGGCCGGCAGGAGCTGGCACAGCATGGAGCTTATTGAGCTTAACGCCGGGCTCGGCAAATACTTCGGCACCGATACCGGACTTCTGGTCGTCAGTGCACCGAAGTCGGATGCTCTCGAACTGCAGGATGGCGACGTCATTCAGAGTATCGATGGCCGTGAGCCAACGGACATTCGTCATGCGATGCGCATCTTAAGTTCCTACCAGAGTGGTGAGAAACTGAAACTCGGTATCATGCGCGACAAGAAAAAACGCACACTCAATGTCCAGATCCCGGAGGAGAACGTCGGCATGTTGCTCGAAGAACTCCTGCAACAGGTGCGGCCGGCCCGCGTACCCGTTGCGCCAAGAGCCCCGAAAGCTTCACCTGAGTTTGCCACGACCTAGGTGGGGCGCAAGCCAGACTCACATGGGCGCGCATGGCTTTGCTACCATGCGCGCCCATGCTTATTTCAGATTTCGATTATGAGCTCCCGGACGAACTGATCGCGCAATATCCGACAGTCGACAGGCGCGGCAGCCGGTTGTTAGAGCTCGCCGACATCATCGTCGACAGAGGTTTTGCCGAGTTACCGGCGTTGCTTAGATCGGGAGATCTGCTGGTATTCAACGACACGCGAGTTATCAAGGCCAGGCTGGCCGCGATAAAAGAGACCGGCGGTCGCGCCGAGATATTAATTGAAAGAGTTACGGGCCAGCGTGCAGCACTTGCCCATATTCGCGCCAGCAAAGCGCCAAAACCGGGCGGCCGTTTGTTACTGGCCGACGATGTTGTCGCGGAGGTCGTCAGCCGTGATGGCGAGCTTTTCTCACTGTCTTTCTCGACGGATGTGCAGGCGTTTCTCGATCACCATGGCGAAGTGCCGTTGCCCCCTTATTTGCATCGCGCGGCCGAGGATGCTGACAGCGAACGCTACCAGACAGTTTATGCGCGAGATCCTGGTGCGATTGCAGCGCCTACAGCGGGTTTGCATTTCGACGAAGCCATGCTTGCAGAAACGCATGCTGCGGGCGTGCGCCATGCCTGGGTGACATTGCACGTCGGCGCCGGCACCTTCCAGTCGCTGCGCGACGAACACGTCGAGGATAACCGGCTGCACAGTGAGCGCGTTCGCGTAAGTGAGCAATGTTGCGCGGCGGTACGCGACACCAAGGCTAATGGCGGGCGCGTGATCGCGGTTGGCACAACGTCTGTTCGAGCGCTTGAATGCGCTTCAGTGGATGGCTCATTGCAACCCTTTGAGGGCGAGACCGAACTGTTCATTTTGCCCGGCTACGAATTCAGCAGCGTCGACGCAATGATCACGAACTTTCATTTGCCGCAATCGTCGCTTCTTATGTTGGTTGCTGCGTTTTCCGGTACAGAGCGAATTCTCAACGCCTACCGGCACGCCGTGCGTGAGAAGTATCGCTTCTTCAGTTACGGTGACGCCATGTTTCTCACGGCAGGCACCAGCGCATGAAATTCGCCGTCGCCAGCCAGTGTGGTGCAGCTCGTAGCGGCATTTTGACGCTTCGGCGCGGTGAGATTCAAACGCCCGTGTTCATGCCCGTCGGAACCTGCGGCACCGTGAAAAGCGTGACCCCCGAGGAGGTCGCTGAGAACGGCGCCGAGATTATTCTCGGCAATACTTTTCACCTCATGTTGCGGCCGGGCGTCGAGATCATTCGTGCGCACGGTGGTCTGCATGAATTCATGAACTGGCATCAACCGATTCTCACGGATTCTGGTGGCTTTCAGGTGTTCTCGCTGGCGGCCACGCGCAAACTGTCGGAAGAGGGCGTGCGATTCCAGTCGCCGATCAATGGAGACGAGATCAACCTCTCGCCTGAGAAGTCGATGGAAGTGCAACATGATCTCAATGCCGACATCAGCATGATTTTTGACGAGTGCACGCCCTATCCCGTGAGTGAAAGGGAAGCACGTGAGTCCATGCAATTATCGTTGCGTTGGGCGGCGCGCAGCCGTCGCCGTTTCGATGTACTCAAAAGCGACGAGCCTGAGCGCGGTGAAGCACTGTTTGGCATCGTTCAGGGAGGCGTGTACGCGAGCCTGCGCGAGGAGTCCCGGGTGGGCCTCACCGAGATTGGGTTCGACGGCTACGCGATAGGAGGACTGGCGGTTGGTGAGCCGGAGAACGAGCGACTGTCGGTCCTTGATGCGCTCATGCCGAACATGCCGGATGATGCGCCGCGATACCTCATGGGCGTTGGCACACCTGTTGATATCGGCGAGGCGGTTTTGCGGGGTGTGGATATGTTCGATTGCGTCATTCCGACTCGACACGCCCGCAACGGCCAGCTCTATACGTCGCGCGGCAAAATAAAATTCCGCCACGCAAAGTATCGCGATGACACTTCACCCCCGGACCCGGATTGCGGCTGTTATACCTGCCAGAATTACTCGCTCGCTTATCTCAGGCATTTGGTGAAGTGCGGTGAAATGCTCGGTCCACGTCTCGCGACCGTTCATAATCTTCATTATTATCATAATCTTATGAAAAATATGCGGATTGCGATTCGGGCCGGTACGCTGCCGGATATGGTTGCAGAGCTGCGCGCGACGTACGCCGGCTAGCTAGCGTTCAGGTGCCCAGGGTTGCGATCCGCGAAGTCACCCCCACGTCGTTCGCTTATGCCATAATACCGCGCTAAATTTCGGGGCCGACTCCACAGACCCTCTACAACAGAAGTAAAAAAACCCCAGGACTTCTTTATGGATTTCTTCATTCAAAATGCCTACGCGCAGGGTGCGCAATCGCAAGGCGATTCGACCAGCTTCATCATCATGATGGTACTGATGTTTGCCGCTTTCTATTTCTTGCTTATTCGCCCGCAACAAAAGAAGCAAAAGGCGCATACGGCACTGGTGGCAGGCCTCTCGGTTGGCGACGAAGTGCTGACTGCCGGTGGCATCCTCGGCAAGATCGTGGCTGTCAGCGAGCACTACGCGGTCGTTAAGATCGGCGACAATACCGAAATCAAGATTCAAAAATCCAGCGTATCGATGGTCGTACCCAAAGGTA
>JACZTO010000024.1:2637-30427 GCA_022573655.1 Pseudomonadota bacterium | reverse complement strand
TAACTCAGTGATGCCAACAAAGACCGCGTTAAAGCTCGCTGATTACGTTATTACAGAGGCGGGGTTCGGCGCGGACCTCGGCGCAGAAAAGTTTTTCAATATCAAGTGCCGTAAAGCAGGACTCTCGCCCGATGCCGTTGTTCTGGTTGCGACGATCAAAGCTCTTAAGATGCAGGGCGGTGTGGCCAAGGATGAGTTGGGTAGCGAAAACGTCGCCGCCTTGCACGACGGCTGCAAGAACCTCGAGCGACATATTCGTAATCTGACAAAATTTGGCGTGCCCGTAATTGTAGCGATTAATCACTTTACGGCTGATACAGACGCGGAAGTGCAGGTTGTCCATGATTTCTGCGACCACTTTGGCGTTAAAGCCATCAAATGCACACACTGGGCCGATGGCGGTGCCGGCGCAACGGAAATGGCTGAACAGGTTGTCGAGTTATGCGATAGCGGCGCGGCGCAATTTCGCACTTTGTATGACGACGATCTGTCCCTTTGGGATAAGGCTGCCACGATTGCCAAAGAGATTTATGCGGCCGACGACATCATCGCTGACAAAAAAGTTCGTGACCAGTTCGCGCGATTTGAGCGCGAAGGCTACGGCAACTACCCGATTTGCATGGCCAAGACCCAATACAGCTTTTCCACAGACCCCAATTTGCTGGGTGCGCCATCGGGGCATGTCGTTCCCATTCGTGAAGTCCGTCTCGCGGCCGGTGCCGAGTTCGTAGTTGTGGTTTGCGGGGCGATCATGACCATGCCGGGCTTGCCGCGTGTACCAGCAGCCGACAGTATTTTCGTCAATGATGAGGGCCGTATTCAGGGCCTGTTCTAGTTCTTGAGTCTGTCCGGGAGCGTAACGGCGTTCATGACTCGCTTTCCACCAATTGATGGCTGTCGGAGGCGGACAGATCGCAGCCATAGACGCTCTTTAGTTGCTCGATGACTTTGCGAGTTTCAGGAGAGAAGGGCGCCTTACCCTCGAACGCGTGTAACACGATGCCTTCCAGCAAGTCTCCCAGCGAAATATCGGCATACTCGGCGACACCCTTGAGCACCTTGAGAAGCGAGGACTCAATACGCACGCCAGTTTGCGTACGTTTGACCAGGGTCTTCGGCATCAGTCTGTTTCCGTCATCAGGTGTGTTATGTAGGTAACATTGTACCAAGGTACAAATCTCTGATCAAGTGGTCAATTCCCGCTAGAGTCGGAGTGCGGCAGAAGTACCGGATGGTAGTTCGTTATTCGAAGGGGTACGGATAGGATGCCGACAAGAGAAGATCTCTTTGCGGGATTTACGCTTGGCGACTGGGAGGTCTTGCCCGGCAAAGGCGTGTTGCGCCGTGGTGACGACGAGGAGCGGCCGGAACCGAAGGTTTTCGAAGTGCTCATTGCGCTCGCAATGCGTGATGGCAATCTCGTCACCCGGGACGATCTCGTTAATGAAGTCTGGGACGGTCGCCCAACATCGGATGAACCCATCAACCGCTGCCTGTCGCAGTTGCGCGGTCATCTCGATGATCGACAACGACCGCACCATTACGTCGAAACGCTGCAGCGTCGTGGATACAGGCTGGTTCAGCGTGTAGAACTGCACAAAAAACCTGAACAGGATCCGCTGGCAGGTCCCGCGCCGGAGACCGGCCCCAGCCTCACGCTCTGGAAAGTTGTTGCCGCAATCCTCGCGACTGGCTTCATTACGCTAGCCGTTGTTACCTGGATACCAAGCGTGCCGGTGCGTTCGATCGCCGTCATGCCATTCGAGAACTTGAGCGGCGCGGAGTCAGATCAATACCTGGTTTCCGGGTTCAAAGAAGAGTTGGTCCAGACGCTGCACAACATTCCAGATTTCACGGTCAAAATCGGCCGCGTCAGCTATGAGAAGGAAACATCCGAGATTGCCGAGATGTTGAATGTGGAATCGGTATTGTTTGGATCGGTGCATCGCGATGGCGACAGGCTGATCATTCGCTACCAGATTTCGAGAGACGGCAAGACCATTGCGGCAGATAAACTGTATGGCAAAGTTGATGAGATTTTCGGCTTGCAAGCCGAACTCGCCGTGATGGTGCGCAACAAGCTGGTCGGCAAGTCCACGCAAACACTGATCAAGAGTCGGCCAACGGATAGCGAGGCCTATGACAGCTACATGCGCGGCATATACGCACTCGAGCATCGCGACGATCCTGGTAACCTGGAAGCGGCTGTCGAGCTGTTTCAGGATGCCATTGACCTTGATGAGAGTTACGGCCCGTCGTACCTGGGGTTGGCAACTGCGTACGCCATTATGGTCGACTACCGCGGTGCGCCGCTGGATGAAATGCATCGACGGGCATTCGAAACCGTCGAGAAGGGAATAAGGTTCGATCCGATTATTGGCGGCGCTGCCGGCGCCATTTATGGCTACATTTACCACAAGGAAAAACGCTGGGCCAAGTCAGAAGAGGCATACCTTGGGGCTGTTAATGCCGGCATTGTGGATTCGAACGCATTTAACTGGTATTCGCGGATGCTCGCAAGTGTCGGGCGACTCGATGCTGCGTTGGTTCAAGCCCAAAGAGCGGTCGAACTAGATCCGAGTTCGGGCCTTCTGAACAGCCGCGTTGCGATTGCGTATACATGGCTGGGTGATGCGGAGAATGCACACGAATTTTTTGCGCGATCAAAGGACCTGGGTTGGGTAGGGGCGACACACCTGGTTGCTTACGCGCTGCTACTGACAAGAGAAGGGAAGATTGAAGCGTCGCGCGATCTACTGATTGCCGGTGTTGATATGTTTGGGGCCCGCAGCGACTGGGCCGCGCCCTTTTTTGCGGCGATGTCAGATCCATCGCTGGTGGCGGAGGCGTTGCAAGCGCTCGATGCCGCTACCGCTGAGAATCAGGTGAAGCCATTTATTGAGATTGTCGCGCGTGCATTCCTGGGCGATCTCGATGGCGCAATGGGGATAGCAAGATTGCTCGAGCAACCGGGCGAATTTTTCGAGATGGACATCCTGTACATACCCGAGTTGCGGGCTCTGCGGCAACACCCGGATTTCATGCCGTTACTGGCGCGTCTTGGCGTAGTGGACTACTGGGCCGGCGTGGGATGTGTGTGGGCTGACGATCGCGTGAGTTGTGAGAAAGACTAGTACTCAATTATCATGTTGATTGAGTACTAATCGTCGACAATTTTGCCACGCGATTTCTTGACAACGCTGCGGCGAGTCTTGTCATCAAGGCGTTTTTGTTTCGCTTTTCTGCTGGGTCTGGTGGGAATGCGCCGTTGCGGTTCGCGTAAGGCACTGCGTATGAGTTCCGCCAGCCGGCTGAGCGCCGCCTGGCGATTTCGATCCTGGCTGCGGTGCGCTTGTGACTTGATGATAACGATGCCATCGTCGGTGATGCGGTGATCGGATAGCGACAGCAACCGCCGCTTGACCCGATCCGGTAATGCACTACTGTCCTGAGTGTCGAAGCGCAGGTGAATCGCGGTCGCAACCTTGTTGACGTTCTGGCCGCCGGCGCCCTGCGAGCGTATCGCACTCATGACGATCTCAGACATCGGAATGCTGATTGCAGCTGAGATTTCGAGAGTGTCCACACTGCCTCCGATGTGTGAGAATGCGCCTCCATGATCCCTATCGGGGCAATGAATGCAAGTGCGCAATCTGCTCATTCTCGTTTTCTGTCAACTCATTTCAGCATCTGCCTCGATCGTCATGGTGATGCTCGGCGGAATCATCGGCTCCACTCTCACCGCCAATAAAGCGCTTGCGACACTGCCGCTATCGATGATGGTTGTTGCGATCGCAGCGACTACGATTCCGGCAACGATTCTCATGCGCAAGATCGGGCGCAGAAAAGGCTTTGCCCTGTCGTCGATTTCCGCCGCGTTAGCCGTGCTGTTCGCGATTTATGCTCTTGCTCAGGCCAGTTTCTGGATGTTCATCGTGGCGACGATGATGTTCGGTATCAATATGGCGTTCACGCAACAGTATCGCTATGCCGCGGCCGAAAGTGTTGCGCCGAAGTACGTACCGCGTGCGGTCTCTTTTGTATTGATAGGATCCATCGGTGGCGCCTTCCTCGGCCCGGAACTTGCTACACGGGGGCAGTTCTGGATTGCCTCGATTCCGTTCGCCGGCACAATGATTGCGCTGTGTGTCTTGTTCCTTATTCAGGCATTGTTACTGCTTTCAATGCGGGCGGCGCAAGATCACGAGGAAGACGATAAGCTGGCAGCGCAGCGACCGTTGGCCGAAATTGCTCGACAACCCTTATTCGTTGTTGCCGTACTCGGAGGTGCTGTTGGCTTTGGTTTGATGACGCTGGTTATGACCGCAACGCCGCTGAGCATGAATATTAACGACGGCTATTCGCTTCAACAAACTGCAGACGTCATCAGGGCGCATGTTCTCGGCATGTACGTGCCGTCACTTTTTGTCGGCTTTCTGATTGAGAAAGTCGGCGTTTCGCGAGTCATGGTTGTGGGTGCAATCGGCCTGTTGGGAACATCGATTGTTGGTCTGCAGGGGCACACGTTCTTGCACTATTGGTGGGCGCTTGTGTTGCTCGGCATCGGCTGGAATTTTCTTTATGTTGGCGGCACAACCTTGCTGACCTATACCTACTCGACGGCAGAGAAGTTTCGTGCTCAGGCCACAAACGAGTTCCTGGTATTCGGGATGTCCGCCATTGCGTCGTTGCTTGCGGGTACGGTCTTGCACTATTTTGGTTGGGCCACACTGATGTTAATACCGATCCCCGTTTTAATAGTCATTTTCGTTGCTCTTGCTGTCGTACGTAAAGACCCGTTGCTCGATCGGTCGGTTGCGGCGAACAAGCAGTAAGGTCGAATTTCGTGGCCGACAAGAATGTAACTCGGGATCTGCTCATGGATGCAGCAGAACGCGGTATTAGCTACCGGGAGACTATTGCTGATCGTGCGGTCGAACCGTCTGCCGAGGCCGTCGCGGGAGCGAGGAATTTCGTCGAGCCGATGCCGGAAAAGGGCATGGACGATCACCAGGTGCTGGCGATGCTCGACGACATCGGCTCGCCCGCCACGATAACAATGGCCGGCCCGCGTTATTTTGGTTTCGTCATCGGCGGCTCGTTGCCGGTAACGGTCGCGACCAACTGGTTAACAACTGCCTGGGACCAAAACGTCGGCATGCATGAAGTTACGCCGGCGACCTCGACGCTTGAGCGCGTTGCGATGGACTGGATGATTGATCTGTTTGGCCTGCCCGGCGATGCGGCAGCCGCGTTCGTGACGGGTGCAACAGTCGCCAATTTTGTGTCACTTGCAGCGGCGCGCAACCGTGTTTATGCGAACATGGGCTGGAACGTCGAAGCTGACGGATTGATCGGTGCGCCGCCCGTGACGATCATCATCGGTGAGGAAGCTCATCCGACCCTGATCAAATCACTCGGGATGCTGGGATTCGGGCGCAACCAGGCGGTGCGTGCGCCGGTCGATAAGCAGGGGCGTATTGACGTCAGCCGCTTTCCGATTATCGATGGGCCAACCATCGTCTGTACCCAGGCTGGCAACGTTAATACCGGGGCATTTGATCCGATTGGCGAAATCTGCGACCTGGTAAAGCCCAAGAGCGCATGGGTACACGTCGACGGGGCGTTTGGACTATGGGCAGCGGCTTCGCCTGATCGCGAACACCTGTGTGCTGGATTCGCGGCCGCCGATTCCTGGGCCACCGATGCACACAAATGGTTGAACGTGCCTTACGACAGTGGCATTGCGTTTGTTCGTGACGCGGCGGCTTTGAAGTCAGCGATGGCCATTACGGCCGAGTACCTCATGACGGACACGGAGTTTCGCAATCCGTCCGATTTCACGCCGGAATTGTCCCGCCGTGCTCGCGGTGTCGATGTCTGGGCAGCGCTCAAATCACTGGGTCGGGATGGTCTCGCCAAAATGATAGATCGTTGTTGCAGCAACGCACGCCGCTTTGCAGTTGGGCTAAGCGCCGCGGGCTTTGAAGTTCTGAACGATGTGGTTCTGAACCAGGTGCTGGTGTCTTTCGGAGACGATGCGACGAATCGCCGCATCATTGACGAGATTCAGAAAGAAGGCACCTGCTGGTGCGGCGTGACGGTGTGGCAGGGCAAAACCGCCATGCGCATCAGTGTTTGCAACTGGTCTACGACTGCAGACGACGTCGACTTAAGCCTGGCTGCAATCCTAGCGATTGCGAATCAGCCAGAGTGAATCAGAAGTTGTAGACAAATCCCAGCGAGATAACCGGCCAGGCCTTGAAGTCACTCATCTCGTCTTCCAGTTGCTGACGTTCTATCTCAATTGCCGTGCGCAACTCATCCTGTAGTGCCTGTGGTACTACATTATCGAGGCCGGTGGCTTCCAGGGTCACTATGGGGTCGCCCTGCCAGAGAACGCCGAGGTCGAGATTCAGGCCAACTTTGCCGAAAACTTCGAAGTCGAAACCGAAACCAAAATACGGCGCAGTCTTGTCAAACGAAGTCGTGCTCAGCAACACACCAACGTCGTCCGGGTCGAATGGAATGCCACCGATATCAAAGTCGATTCCACCGGTATCCTGGCTCACCATCTGGAACTCATTGCCGTTGGAGAAAGCCCCGACGGTGACCCGAAACGGGCTCAGCGGGAACTTGAAGTTGGCGGTCAGGAAGTAAGTGTCCAATACGAGTGTCGCATCGTAATCGATGCCAGACTGTGTGCCATTGCGCTCGTAGTCGAGCTTGTTGAGACCTGTCCTGATGTCGAACCACGGTATGGGGCTCCAGCGCCCTTCAAAACCAACGCCCAGAGTGCCGGCCTTTATGCCGACGCCGAAATCGGCATTGGCTGCGCCGGACGCGCAAAGTGCTGCGGTCGCAAGAACCGCTTTCAAGCTAGTGAATTTCATGTTCTTTCCAGGGTAGCCCAAACAAAAATATCTACGGCGAGCGTATACGGGAGTCGCAACATGATCTGTGCGACGCATCACAGGGCGGCGCTAGTCTCTGGAATATGTCAAATCTGCAGCTTTTGCGCAGTTTCTGGGGCGGCATCGCGATTTGTAGCTCGCTAGCGTGGAGGTGCGCAGGAAGCGCCTATGAATGCATATCAAAAGGAGATTGAAAATGCGAGAACTAACCATGAGCGAAATTGGCTTTGTGTCCGGGGCTGGCGACGATTGCCCGTCAGGCGAAGACAGTAGTGACTTTGCTGGGCTGGGTGATACCAGTAAAATCGGCAAAAACCTGGTCAATATCTATGAGGGGCTGGTCGCGGCGACCTCTCACATCATTGAGCGTGTCGCCAACGCACTGTGACAGGGCGCTACCGGGGTGCTTTGTGTGCTCCGGTAGCGGTTTGGCGAAGTAAATACACTAATGCGGCGAGACCGGCGACTAATGCCGCTGTGGCCAATAATCCCGGCATCATGAGTGGCACGCCAGCTTGCGGATTCCACTGACCTGACAGGCAATGCCAGTCGAGTTGAATCAGCCCATTCACAGTGGCGTGCGAAATTAAAGACGGCCAGAGCGACTGTGTTGTCCAGTATTGCAGGCCGAAGACCAGTCCGCCGAAAAAAGCAAAAGGCCAGGAAGAGAACTTGTGCAGGACCATGAAAACCAGTGCCGAGATCAACACCGAAATAACAAGGCCACGGTGTCGAAGTGCAGACATGACATAGCCGCGATGCACCACCTCTTCAATGAGAGGCACCATGATTGCCATGACAAAGAATCCGAGAATGACGTTTGGCACCGCTGCGCACTGGAATGAAAACAGCGGCCCAACGATTGCGTTCGGATCATTTGAACTGTAAACGCCGAATGAAATGCCGGCTACGAGCTGGCTCCACCACAACAGCCGCAGGACCAGGCCGATGGCGAACGCTTGCAACGCCACGCGCCATGTCAGATCGACACGCCGAAACTGATTGCGAAGGAATGACTTTTGGCCGAGCCAAAGCGGAAACAGCAGGAAAACGAGAACCGGAACAACCACCAGGTAGGACAAATCTTCGGCGAGGTTGGGAGACACGCCGTCCTGCAGGAGTTGCAACTGTAGCCAGGCGCGGGCGATGAGCGCCGCGGTTGTCGAAACCAGCACGGCAGTGAGGGTGATTCGGGATACCAGGCGCGTGGTCATTC
This sequence comes from Pseudomonadota bacterium, assembly GCA_022573655.1. GTDB lineage: Bacteria > Pseudomonadota > Gammaproteobacteria > Steroidobacterales > Woeseiaceae > UBA1847. The sequence continues at coordinate 22,297 of JACZTO010000024.1, read as the reverse complement.
AATCAATCGTAGCCTGCAAACGCCGCGTGCAGGGTCAGCTGAAAATCGGCGATTAAGCCAGATTTGCGGCGCTAATCACTAAAAACCGGGTCATTCGGTATAGGTTGGTTCGATCATCTTGTCGCGACCCCATTTGAGAAAAATGGACGGGTGCGCCACTGGATCGATATTCACATTATCGAGATCGCCGTTAACATGTGGCAGATTCATCAGTCGCTTGTCCATAATCAGGAACCACAGCCACGGGATATAGGCCAGCACATACATTCCGAAGTAGCCATTCGGCAAGCGTGGCAGATCGTCGTAGTGTCGCAATGACTGATAGCGGCGCAGAGGGCTGGTGTGATGATCGGAGTGTCTCTCGAGGTGGAACAAAGCCAGGTTGCTCAGGATGTGATTGCTGTTCCATGAATGATGTGGCTCGCATCGCTCCAGGCGACCGTCGTCGCCGCGTCTGCGTAACAGACCGTAGTGCTCAATATAGTTGGCGCTGGTTAGCTGCCAATAGGCAAACACATTGTGAATCAGGAGAAACGGGATGACTTTCCAGCCCAGCGTAACCAACAACAGGATGCTTAAGACAGCGGTCAAAGCATAGGACTGCAAAATCGAATTATTGGGATGCCAGACCGATCTGCCGCGGCTATTGAGGCGATCTTTCTCCAGGGTCCACGCGTTTTGCAATGCCCCGGGGATTTCTCTAAATGCGAACCTGTAGATACTCTCGCCCATGCGCGAGCTGGCCGGATCTTCGAATGTGGCGACATGCTTGTGATGTCCGCGATTGTGATCGATCGAGAAGTGACCGTATGCTGGAACGGCCAACACAATTTTCGCCAGCATTTTTTCGAGCTTTGAATTCTTGTGACCGAGTTCATGGCCGGTGTTTATAGCGAGCCCTGCAGTAATGCCGGTAAATGCGGCAAGAGTGGAAAATGCCCACCAGCTCAGCGGTTGCGTCGTGACGAACCAGGCAACACCTATTAAAGTCATGTAATGCAATGGAACGACCATGTAGGTGAGCAGCCGATAATAGGGGTCCCGATCGAGTTGCATGACGACTTCCTCAGGTGGATTATTGCGGTCCTCGCCGATTGCCCAGTCAAGAATTGGCGCAATCACATAGTTAATGACCAGTGGCAATAGCACCCAAAGTTCGTTGCCCGTTCGCATGATCAGCCCGACCGCAACAAATGGTTGCAAGGGATACAGGACTGACAGCAACCATAACCAGCGTTTGCGGTCTACATAATGGATAGCTTGCCCATCGGGAAGTACACCCGTGAAACCTTTCATAAGCACTCGTCTCGCTTAGTGTGTCGGTTAATTATACAAAACAAGTCGGTGCAAATGAGTGGTATTTCGAAAAACCGCATGAAATCAAAACGATGGGGCGTTGGTACGTATTTTGCTCTATATTCAACGTGAAATCCGGAAGTAGCATTAACACGCAGGACTGATAATAGTATGGCTTTGGACAGTGTAATTTGCGACAAGCGCGCAGAAAATGATCGCCGTGGCATGACCTGGCGTACAGTTTTTTTCGGTTTCATTCGCTCGCGCCGTCACTCTCATCGACGGTCGGTGGACGCCATGGACGTCTTTATCGACTGGCACCACCCGTGGTTATTTTTTCTTGCGACCGGAACGATGCTGCTGTCATGCGCTGATGCATTCCTGACATTGCAGCTGATCGACAGAGGCATGTTCGAGGTAAATCCGCTTATGCGATTGGTCCTGGACGAGAGCACATTACTGTTTACGAGTACCAAACTTGCGCTGACAGGATTGGGAATTCTCGTGCTGGTGTTCCTCGCCAAGTCACGCTTTATGAATCGCTTTCGCAATGGATTGTTCCTGACAATGTTCTTCAGTTTCTACGCTTGCCTCGTATGCTATGAACTGGTCAACTTATTCCGCCTGATGTAGTTTGCCGGCCAGGGACTTTCGGATTCCTTCTGTGGTGCGCTTGGGATAAACTAGCGCCCCATTTTTCAGACCCCAAATAAATGAGTGCTTCTCTCAAAGACCAACTGGCGTCTACGCCGTTGTTCGGTGCCAATGCAAGCGCCATCGAAGCGCTATACGAGCAGTATCTGGAACAACCTGGTTCGGTTGCTGCAGGCTGGCGTGAGTATTTCGAGACTTTAGGCGACCCGGAAACCGAAATCGCACATTCGGCGATTCGCCGGGATTTGCGTCTTGAGGCTCGAAAGGGTCGCAAGCATGGCTTGATCGCGGCCAGGTCGCCGGGCAGGGCCGCAGGGTCGGGCGAAAAACAGGCCGCAGTTTCCCGCCTTATTCAGGTTTACAGCTTGCGCGGTCACCAGATAGCGGACATTGATCCGTTGGGTCTGATGGAGCGCCCAACTCCGGGCGTTCTCAAGCTGGACTACCTGGGTCTGACCGAAAGTGACATGGACAGCGAGTTTTATGCGGGTGGTCTTGCCGGGACCGGTAATACACGCATGAAGCTGCGCGATATCCTGAAATTGTCGCAAGACATTTACTGCGGCAAGATTGGCGCAGAGTTCGCGCATATTTCAAGGGCGCGAGAGCGTCTTTGGTTGCGGAAACGATTTGAGCAGGGAGCGGCTGCCGACACTCTGAGCGATGAGGAACGTCTCTTGATTCTCGAGCAACTCACCAGTGCCGAGGGTATTGAACGCTATTTGCATACTCGATATGTGGGTCAAAAACGGTTTTCGCTTGAAGGTGCCGAAAGTCTGATTCCGATGCTCGACGACATCATTCAGCAGGGTGGTGTGTCCGGCGTTGAAGAAATCGTCATCGGCATGGCACATCGTGGCCGAGTGAACGTTCTGGTCAATATTTTTGGCAAGTCGCCTGAGGAGTTGTTCGAGGAGTTCGAGGGTACTTACGATCCGGACGAACTCAAGGGATCCGGCGATGTGAAGTATCACAAGGGATATTCTGCCGATATGAAGACCCCGGGCGGCAATGTCCACATCGCCCTGGCGTTCAATCCGTCTCACCTCGAGATCGTTAACCCGGTAGTCGAAGGTTCTGTGCGGGCTCGCCAACAACGTCGTGGCGATACGGAACGCCACGAAGTATTGCCCGTGCTCATCCATGGTGATGCGGCTTTTTCGGGGCAGGGCGTTGTTCCCGAAACATTCCAGATGTCGCAGATCAATGGTTTTTGCACTGGTGGAACGATTCACATCGTCATCAATAATCAGATTGGCTTTACAACAAGCCGACCGTCGGACGCGCGCTCGACCGACTACTGCAGCGATGTCGCGAAGATGATCGAAGCACCGATCTTCCATGTGAACTCAGATGATCCTGAGGCCGTCGTATTCGTTACTCGCCTTGCTTTGATGTACCGGCAGAGGTTCAAGAAAGATGTGGTTATCGATCTGGTTTGCTATCGGCGCCATGGCCATAACGAGGCGGACGAACCGTCTGCGACTCAGCCGGTCATGTATGGAAGAATAAAGGCGCAAAAAACCACTCGGCAACTTTACGCGGATCGACTGGTCGAGAAGCAGGTTACAACGACAGCTGCCGTGGCAAAATTGCAAGAAGCGTATCGTGACCGGCTGGACCGCGGTGAGCCCGTTCCCAAGTATTCCCTGGGCCTTATTGGCAATGCGTATACGATTGACTGGACACCGTTTCTAAATGCAAAGTGGGATGATCACGCCGATACGACGATCAGCCCGCAAACCGTGGCGGACCTCGGCAAATCGATAACGACCATCCCACCGGGCATGCGACTGCAAGGCCGTGTGCAACGCATCATGGACGAACGCAGCAAAATGGTAGCGGGCGAGGCGGTTATGGACTGGGGTTTCGCCGAAACCATGGCATACGCGTCATTGTTGCAAGACGGACACGATGTGCGTCTTGTAGGACAGGACAGCGCCCGTGGTACGTTTTTTCACCGCCACGCGGTATTGCATAATCAGTTGAATAATCTGGAATACACGCCGCTGCAGCACGTTGTCGATCGCCCCGATGCGTTCCATGTGATCGACTCTTTCTTATCCGAGGAAGCCGTGCTTGGTTTCGAATACGGGTTCGCGAGCACTGAACCCAACACCCTGGTGATTTGGGAGGGGCAGTTCGGCGATTTTGCCAATGGCGCCCAGGTTGTCATTGACCAGTTCATTAGTTCCGGGGAAGCAAAGTGGGGCCGATTGTGTGGTCTGACGATGTTTCTGCCGCATGGCTACGAGGGGCAGGGCCCTGAACATTCTTCGGCTCGCCTGGAACGTTATCTGCAATTGTGTGCCGAGCACAATATACAGGTTTGCGTGCCATCGACGCCGGCGCAGATGTTTCACATGATCAGGCGCCAACAAGTACGTCCATTTCGCAAACCGCTGATTGTATTAACGCCAAAGAGCCTGTTGCGGCACAAGATGTCGGTGTCGTCGCTGGAGGAGCTATCGAACGGCGGATTTCAGTTGGTTATTGCGGAGGTCGGCGCGATTGATGTGAAGAAAACACGTCGGCTGGTGTTTTGCAGTGGTAAAGTTTATTTCGATCTCGTCGAGGCGCGCGAGGTGCACGGTATCGATGATGTTGCGGTCATCCGCATCGAGCAGCTATACCCTTTTCCAATAGGCGAGTACGCGGACATCATTGCGCAGTACCCACATGTCGAGGAATTCGTATGGTGTCAGGAGGAGCCGCTGAATCAGGGCGCGTGGTACCAGATCAAGCACCGTCTACAGGAGCCTTTGCAGGATAATCAGCACCTTTATTACGCCGGCAGAGTAAGCGCAGCTGCACCTGCATCAGGCATTTACAAAATTCATCTTCAGCAGCAACAGGTGCTGATTGAAGCTGCGCTCAGTATCAAGGTTGAGGCCAGCAAAGCAAGCAAGTCGAAGAAAGCGAAACGGAAGACCAAATGACAATCGAGATAAAAGTCCCTCAGTTGCCGGAGTCGGTGAGCGATGCAACGCTTATTGCCTGGCACAAGAACGCAGGCGAAGCCGTCGCACGTGACGAAAATCTCGTTGATCTGGAAACGGACAAAGTGGTTCTTGAAGTGCCAGCGCCGGCAACGGGAACGATCGCAAAGATTTTGATCGAGAATGGCGCCACCGTTGTCGCTGGTGACGTACTCGCGATTCTCGAAGAAGGCGAAGGGACAGCAGCGCCGCCCGCTGCCGAGACCGAATCGCCAAGCAAGAAAACGATAAGACCAGCCGCCAAAGAGGTGCAGGGTCCGGCAAAAACAAGTCCGGCGGTGCGCCGCCTACTTGACGAGCACGATCTCGACGCGACGATGGTGCTGGGTTCGGGTAAGGACGGTCGTATCACCAAAGCCGACGTCATGTCATTCCTGAAGTCCGACCACAGCAGTAATGTGACGCCCGGCGATCCCTTACCTGTACCTGTGGGTGAGAGTGTTGTTGCAGGCCTGGAGCGAGTCGAACAGCGAGTGCCGATGACGAGATTACGTGCTCGTATTGCCGAGCGTCTTGTTGATGCACAGCATACCGCTGCAATGCTTACCACTTTTAACGAGGTTGACCTGACCAATGTCATGGCTTTGCGCTCGCGATATCGCGACGAGTTTGAAAAGAAACACGGCGTGCGCCTCGGCTACATGTCGTTCTTCGCGAAGGCCGCCGTTGAGGCCTTGAAAAAGTTTCCGACTGTCAACGCTTCCGTTGAAGGAACTGACATCGTCTATCACAACTATTACGACATCGGAATTGCGGTCTCCAGCGATCGCGGATTGATGGTTCCCGTGTTGCGCGATGTTGACCAGATGAGCTTTGCAGAATTCGAAGCAGCGCTCTCAGCTGTCGCCGGGAAAGTGCAGGCGGGAACTATCGGCATGGATGACCTGACGGGCGGCACCTTTACGATTACGAACGGCGGTGTCTTTGGATCGATGCTGTCCACACCGATTCTCAATCAGCCACAGAGTGCCATTCTGGGTATGCATTCAATACTGCAACGCCCGATGGTCGTCGATGGCGAAATTGTCGTTCGGCCAATGATGTATCTGGCAGTGACGTACGATCATCGTATTATTGATGGCAAGGAAGCGGTGCAATTCCTGGTTTCTATCAAGGAACAACTTGAGGATCCAGGTCGACTGCTATTGCAGGTTTAATCGGGATTATTGCACGAGGGACCACACAGATAATGAGCAGAAGTTTCGATGTTGTTGTCATAGGCGCCGGACCGGCTGGATATGTCGCAGCCATTCGGGCGGCCCAGCATGGCTTGTCGGTGGGATGCATCGATGACTGGACGAACAAAGATGGCAAGAATGCCTTTGGTGGAACATGCCTGAATGCCGGCTGCATACCGTCCAAGGCGATGCTCGAGTCGTCTGAATTGCTGCATCGCGCGCAGCACGAATTCAAGAAACACGGCATCAATACCGGCACCGTTAAACTGGATCTTGGCACGATGCAAAAACGCCGAGCGAGTATTGTTCGACAATTAACGGGTGGAATCGCAGGTTTATTCAAGGCAAATAATGTTGCGGGTCTTGTTGGTCACGGCAAACTTCTGGCCGGCAAGCAGGTTGAATTCACACCGGTTGACGGTGATGTCGAAATTATTGCTGCCAGGAACGTGATACTGGCATCGGGCTCATCACCGGTTGAACTGGGAATCGCGCCGTTCGACGGGGATAAGATTGTCGATTCCTGGGACGCGCTTGAATTTGACACCGTTCCCAAGCGCCTGGGCGTGGTGGGTGCTGGAATCATCGGGCTTGAGCTGGGCAGTGTCTGGGCAAGGCTCGGTGCCGAGGTCACGGTACTTGAGGCGATGGATGATTTCCTCTTTATGGCTGACCGGGATGTAGCAAAAATAGCTGCCAGGGAATTCAAACAACAAGGGCTCGACATAAGACTCGGTGCGAAAGTTTCGTCAGCGACAGTCGCGAAGAAAGCGGTCACAGTGGCCTACGACGACAAGGGTGGTGCGCAGACGATCGAAGTGGATAAATTGATCGTAGCGGTTGGTCGCCGGCCGCACACCGATAATCTGTTTGCCGATGACGCAGGAATCCAGACGGATGACCGTGGCTTCATCGTTGTGGACGACGAATGCCGAACGCGGGTTAAGGGAGTGTACGCAGTCGGCGATTGCGTACGTGGACCCATGCTTGCTCACAAAGGGTCGGAAGAAGGGGTGATGGTGGCGGATCTGATCTCTGGTGCAGCGGCCGAAGTTAACTACGATGTGATCCCATCGGTTATCTACACCGCTCCGGAGATTGCCTGGGTAGGCAAGACAGAGGCTGAAGTTAAAGACTCAGGCCGGGCATACAAGACAGGCTCGTTTCCCTTCGCCGCGAGTGGGCGCGCGAAGGCGATGGAACAAACGTCGGGTATGGTCAAAATGATCTCTGCAGAAGATGACGATGAGATTCTGGGCGTCCATATTATCGGGCCGATGGCCGGCGAGCTGATTGCAGAAGCCGTGTTGGCTATGGAATTTTCCGCGAGCACTGAAGATATTCAGCGCACCATTCACGCGCATCCCAGTCTCGCCGAAGCCATTCACGAAGCTGCGCTTGCTACTGACAACAAAGCGCTCAATTTTCCCCCTTCCAAAAATCCGCGTTCTTGATTCCCAGCGCTTCAGGGTCAAAAGTGTACTTCTCGACGCCGGCTTTCCTCTGCCGTTCGTAGTCTTTCAGCGCTTTCAGCGCCGGGCTGCTCATGAAGAAAATAATCAGGATGCCGATAATATTCAGCCACGCCATCAAACCTACGCCGATGTCACCCATCGCCCAGGCCAGGTCGGCCGAACGAATGGTGCCGTAGAATACCGCGCTCATAAGAGCAATCTTCAGTATTGTCAGCCCACCTGGGACGCGGAAAGTTCGTCGGATATAGGCGACGTTGGTTTCGGCAATGTAGTAGTACGCAAGCAATGTCGTAAAGGCGAAGAAGAACAGAGCAATCGCGACGAATATCTTGCCAAATCCACCCAGGACGCTTTCGAGCGCCAACTGTGTAAACGCGGGGCTGTTTGCAGCTATGTCTGACGCGAGCATGCCACCACTGATGGCGTTGTCGACACCCGAAACGTAATACTGATTTGTAATCAGAATCATGAATGCAGTCGCGGTGCATACGAACAACGTATCGATGTAGACCGAAAATGCCTGCACCAATCCCTGTTGCGCCGGATGATCCACTTCGGCAGCGGCGGCGGCATGTGGGCCAGTGCCTTGGCCTGCCTCATTCGAGTAAACGCCGCGTTTCACACCCCAGCCGATGGCGGCGCCCACTCCAGCCATCGGGGTGAACGCGTCACTGAATATAAGTGCAAGAATTCCGGGAAGCTCAGAGGCGTGGAAGAGGATGATACCGAGTGCCATCACCACATAACCGAGAGCCATGAACGGCACGACGATCTGGGTGACGTGAGCAATACGCTTTACGCCACCAAAGATGATGAAGCCGAGAATCGAGACGACAATGACCGCCGCGGTGACTTTCGTCGCCGAGATATTCGCACCGAAGAAATTGACGACAGTTCCGCCACCGAACGCGAGTTCTGCCGCGTTACCAATGCTGTTCGACTGCACGCCGGGAAGTAGTATTCCGACCGCCAGAATTGTCGATATTGCGAATATCCATGCATACCATTTCTGGCCCATGGCCTTTTCGATATAGTAAGCGGGACCGCCCCGATACTGGCCTTCGTCTTCTTCTTTGTAGATTTGCCCCAGTGTGGATTCGATGTACGCTGTCGCTGCACCAAGAAATGCGACGACCCACATCCAGAAGACCGCGCCCGGCCCGCCAAAGCCAATGGCGGCGGCGACGCCGGCGATATTGCCCGTGCCCACGCGACCAGACAGCGACACGGCAAGCGCCTGAAAAGAGGAAATGCCACGTGCGGATTCTTTGCTGGCAAACAGCAGTCGAATCATCTCTTTGAAAAGGCGTACTTGCACGAACCGGGTCATGATTGAGAAGAAGAGGCCGGTGCCAAGGCATAAATAGATGAGCGCCTGACTCCAGATCAAGTCGTTGATCGTGCCTACGATCTCCTGCATGCCGGTCCCCTTCGTTTTTTTTGTTTGCGGCGCACAAGATGGTAACCCATTATTGGGACGATGCGAGTCGCTTTCAGTTGGCCGCAGCGGTCAGGCTTTACGCCGGACCGATACGACATTGGGCAACTGCTCCAGCCTCGTGATTGCGGTGCTCAACGTCGGCAGATCCCGAATCTCAATACTGAGCTCCATAACGACCTGCAGCGATTCCTTGCCCGCATAGGTCTTGAGGTCCACGACGTTGGCTTCCTCGTCAGCAAGTACAGTAGTGATATCGCGTATCAACCCGCTGCGGTCGAAGGCGTGCAAGGTCAGATCGACAGGGTAGGATGCCGCATCGGATTGTCCCCAGCCAGTCTCCAGGCTGCGCTCAGGATAGCGCCGATGGAGTCCCAGATAGTTGCCGCAATCCTGCCGATGAATGCTCACGCCGCGGCCCTGGGTGATGTAACCAATGATCGGTTCCGGCGGCACAGGACGACAGCAACGCGCGAAATTGCACATCAGGTCACCGATGCCCGTAACGGCGGCAGCATTCGGTTTGGTGTCTTTGCGGCGGGACTGCCGACGGGGTCGAGTGGCCGGCAGCCCCGTACCGCGGAGATGTTGCAGGGCAGTCGCAATTGAGGCCGAAGTCAGGTCACCTGCGCCGAGCGCGATGCACAACGCGTCGCTGCTGTCTTGTTTGAGCTGCGTGGCGATATCAACCGCCGCAACGTCTTTGACGTTCAGGCGCGCGATTTCCCGGTCGAGGATTTCACGGCCCTGGCGCCGATGTTGCTCCCGATCCTGATGACGAAACCAGTTGCGTACTTTTGCCCGCGCCCGTGAACTCGCCAGGTAACCGAGTCTTGGGCTTATCCAGTCACGACTCGGCTGCGACTGGCGTCCTGTAATGATTTCGACCTGATCGCCGTTTTCGACTTTGTACGTCAGGGGCACAATGCGACCGTTCACTTTTGCACCACGGCAGCGGTGCCCAACCTGTGTATGCACGTGGTAGGCAAAATCGAGAGGCGTTGCCTGTGGCGGCAGTTCAACGATGTCGCCCTTTGGACTGATGGCGTATACGCGATCCTCAAAGAAATCGTCCCGAATTTGCTCCAGCAGGTCAGCGTCGTCATCACCGGGCTCGAGCAATTGCCGCAAGAAACGAATTTTCTGATCAAACGCAGCGGGCAATGCGCCGCCTTCCTTGTATCGCCAGTGTGCCGCGACGCCGAGTTCTGCGTGCTCATGCATCTCCTGCGAGCGAATCTGCACCTCAATGGTTTTGCCATCGGGCCCAACTATGGTCGTGTGCAGCGACTGGTAGTCGTTCTCTTTCGGATTCGCGATGTAATCGTCAAACTCGCCGGGAATGTACGACCACAGATTGTGCACAATACCCAGCGCCGCATAGCACGCGCTGACGTCGTCGACGAGTATGCGCACCGCGCGAATGTCGTACAGCGAATCAAGGCCCTGACCCTTGCGCTGCATTTTGCGCCAAATGCTATATATGTGCTTGGGGCGTCCGGTAATCGAGGCTGCTATGTGTTGTTTGTCGAGTTCTTTGTCCAATGTTGCCTTAACCGCGTGAATGAACTCTTCGCGCTCGACGCGTTTTTCTTTTAGCGCCTTCGCGATGCCCGAATAGGTATCCGGATCCAGGTAGCGAAAGGCGAAGTCTTCGAGTTCCCATTTGAGTTGCCAGACGCCCAGGCGATTGGCCAACGCAGCATAAATTTCGCGCGTCTCCTGCGCGAGCGCCTGTTGAATCGCGCGAGGTGCATTCTTGGCTTGTCGCAGGCGGTACAGCTGTTCTGCGATCCTCACCAATACCAGGCGTACATCCGATACGATCGCAAGCAGCATCTTGCGCAACGCCTCGGACTGTCGCACTGCGAGTGCTTCACCTGGCTGCCAGTTTTCAGGTAGCGAGAACTGATTGAGTTGTTCTATTCCCAGAACTAATCGAGATATAACCGGTAAGTCATTATTAATTAAATAGTTATTATCAATAAATTTTTCGCGACATAAGGGGTAGATACGCACGGCTGCAATGATTTCCGGCGGTAATCCCAGGGGACCAACGATGTCCGCGATCTGCTCGCCTTCCTGTATCGCGCTATGCAGCCCGGTCGTGTCGGGCAGGTCGGTGATAATTTTCCGTACGGCAGCCACAATATCGTCCGGATCATCGCTGCTTGCCTGATTTGGAGTTTTTCGTGCCGACATTTCGCAAACTTCTCGTTGATGCCTGTGGCGGAAATACCCGTTATCATACGCGCAGTTTCGGCCAGCTTGTCTGACCGGAGTTTTGGCTGGGCAAACTCAAAACAGGGCATTATGGCAGGACACAGCAAGTGGGCGAATATCCAGCATCGCAAAGGTGCGCAGGATAAAAAACGCGGCAAACTTTTTACCAAGTTGATTCGTGAGATTACGGTCGCCGCAAAGATGGGTGGTAGCGACGTGGAGTCCAATCCGCGCTTACGCGTCGCTGTGGACAAGGCCAAAGGGCAGAGCATGCCCAAGGACAATATCGAGCGCGCCATAAAGCGTGGCGCTGGTGAAACCGACGGGGCTGATTTCCACGAAATTCGTTACGAGGGCTATGGACCCGGCGGCTCAGCCGTCATAGTTGATTGCCTGACCGACAATCGCAATCGTACGGTGGCGGATGTGCGTCACGCGTTCGCCAAGTTTGGCGGCAATCTGGGCGCGGATGGATCTGTCAATTACCTGTTCAATCAGGTAGGTCAGTTGATGTTCGCGCCGGGCAGTGATGAAGACGTCATTATGGAAGCGGCAATCGATGCGGGCGCAGAGGACGTCATCGTCGAAGATGATGGATCCATTGAGGTGCTGACAGCGCCAGAGGACTTCGAGCAGGTGCGCGACCAGATGTTGACGGCCGGGCTGGAGGCGGAGACGGCGCAGGTTACGATGCGCGCTTCGGTCCATGCGGAGCTCGGGGTAAAAGAAGCTGGCTCGATGATCAAGATGCTCGACAAGCTCCTGGACCTGGACGATGTCCAGGAGGTTTACAGCAATGCCGATATCAGCGAGCAGGTATTGGCGCAGATTTGAGACTGAATTGACGGACAGACAGCGCATTCTTGGCATTGATCCGGGCTCACGCCTGACGGGCTTTGGCATTCTCGATTTTCACAATGACAAACCCACCTACGTGACGAGCGGCACCGTGACAAGTATCGATGGCGAGTTCGCCGACAGGCTCAGGCAGATCTTTGAGTCCATGAGCGAGATTGTTGACGAGTTCCGGCCCGATATTGTCTCGATTGAGACCGTCTTCATGCACAAGAACGCAGGCAGTGCGCTAAAGCTGGGTCACGCAAGATCGGCGGCCCTGTGTGCGACGTTCAAACATGGCGCCGAGGTATACGAGTACTCGCCGCGCGAAATAAAGCAGGCGATAGTGGGCACCGGATCCGCAACCAAGGAGCAGGTTCAGCACATGGTTGTTGCGATCCTGAATCTTGATGGTACCCCGGCTCCGGATGCCGCTGACGCCCTGGCGACTGCGCTTTGCCACGGTCACCAGCGTCGTATCCATGCTCAGCTGGGCACGGGCAAAGCCATAGCGAGCGCGCGATGATTGGCTCACTGCGTGGCCGGCTTGCGTCCAAGCAAGCGCCACAGATCGTCGTGGAATGCAGTGGCGTCGGTTACGAGATCGAGACGCCAATGTCGACCTTCCTCGAGCTCCCGCAGTGTGACTCTGACTTGTTTCTTTATACTCATCTGTTGGTGCGGGAAGACGCGCAGATTTTGTATGGCTTTGCCACCGAAGACGAACGGCTCATGTTCCGCACTTTGCTTAAGGTCAACCGGGTTGGGGCGAAGTTGGCGTTAGGGATATTGTCAGCAATGACCACGAATGATTTTCGACGTTGCGTTGAATTGGAAGACACGACGTCGCTGTCCAGGATTCCGGGTGTTGGCAAGAAAACTGCCGAGCGACTCATTATCGAAATGCGCGACCGCATTGGCGCCGTTGCGCCAGCGAGTGGCAAAGTGACGCCATTGACCGCCGCGGCCAGTGCGCGCACTGAGGCTGTCAACGCATTGGTGACGCTCGGATACAAACCCAGGGAAGTGCAAAACCTGATGAGCAAGCTGGATCTTGAGGACAAGTCGGCTGAGGACATCATTCGGCTGGCTCTTAGGCAAGTGGTCAAGTAAATGTCCAGCGTTGAACATGACCGACTGACCAGCGCAGAGCCGGCAAGCGAAGACAGGGTCTTTGATCGTGCTATCCGTCCCAAAACCCTGGACGATTTTGTCGGCCAGCCAGATCTTAAGCAGCAGATGCGTATCTTTATCGAAGCGGCGCGGCGGCGTGGGGAAGCGCTGGATCATGTCTTGATATTCGGCCCTCCTGGCTTGGGCAAGACGACATTGGCGCATATCATCGCGAACGAGATGGGCGTTGGCCTGCGTCAGACGTCCGGGCCCGTGCTGGAGCGGCCTGGCGATCTGGCAGCAATATTGACGAATCTCGAGCCCAATGACGTGTTGTTCGTGGACGAGATGCACCGCCTGAGCGCCGTGGTTGAAGAGGTGTTGTATCCTGCCCTGGAGGACTTTCAACTCGACATCATGATCGGCGAAGGTCCGGCGGCCCGCTCGATCAGGCTGGATCTGCCACCCTTTACGCTGGTCGGAGCAACGACCCGCGCCGGGCTGCTGACCTCACCTCTGCGAGACCGCTTTGGCATCGTGCAGCGTTTGGAGTTCTATACATCAGACGATCTTGAATCTATCGTGCGACGGTCCGCCGGAATACTGAATTTACCCATCGAGGACGACGGTGCGACCGCGATCGCGACCCGCGCGCGCGGCACGCCCAGAATTGCAAATCGCTTATTGCGACGCGTTCGTGATTTTGCGGAAGTTGAAAGCGATGGCGTCATCAGCGGAGCGGTTGCAGAAGCCGCTATGGATGTATTGCAGGTCGACCCGCATGGTTTCGACGCCCTGGATCGACGCTTGCTGAAAACGATCATTGAAAAGTTCGATGGCGGACCGGTCGGTATAGAAAGCCTGGCTGCGGCGATTGGCGAGGAACGCGGCACTATCGAAGATGTGCTCGAGCCATTCTTGATACAACAAGGGTTCATGATGCGTACCGCGCGCGGCCGGGTTGCCACAAAGAACGCGTATCTGCATTTCGGTCTCAGGCCCCCGACCTCATCAGCGACTCAGGATCTGCCTTTTGATGACGACTAGACCTTTCGTGTGGCCCGTGCGCGTTTATTACGAAGACACCGATGCGCAGGGCGTCGTGTATTACGCAGGTTACTTTCGATTCATGGAGCGTGCGCGAACCGAGTGGTTGCGCGCGCTGGGTATCGATCAGGAGAAGATGATGCGCGAGGAGCGCAGGATTTTCGTCGTGACCGACACCAAGGCGCAGTTCATCGTGCCGGCGCGGTTCAACGATGAACTGGTCGTCACTGCAGGTCTCGGCAAGCTGACCCGTGCCACCTTTGAGATTGAGCAAAATATTTATCGTGACAGCCTGGATGGCGAGTTGCTGATACGCGCTGGCGTGACGGCGGCCTACCTGGACGCTGACACGATGAAGCCGCAGCGCGTTCCGCATTCTATTTTTGAGGAAAACGAATCATGACCGCAGATATGTCCGTCATCGGCCTTCTTCTGGACGCCAGCATGCCCGTGCAGATCGTAATACTGCTGCTGATCGGGGCATCAGTGGCTTCCTGGAGCATCATATTTACCAAGCGGCGCCTGATCCGGCGCACCACGGATGCGTCGGACGAGTTTGAGGCGGCGTTCTGGTCCGGCGGGGATCTGAATACGCTGTATCGCAGTGCGACGCAGGCCAAAGGCGGCAGCATTGGCATGGCCGGTATATTCGAAGCGGGATTCCGCGAATTTAATCGCGCCCTGAAAGGCGGATCATTGGATCCGGACAAAGTCATTGAAGAGTGTCGTCGGGCAATGCGTGTCGCACAGATGCGTGAGGTCGACCGCCTGGAGCAGGGCCTTGCGACGCTGGCAACGATTGGCTCAACCAGTCCGTACGTCGGTCTGTTCGGAACCGTATGGGGCATCATGGGCGCCTTCATGGGTCTGGCAAATGTTCAGTCCGCAACGCTTGCTGTGGTCGCGCCACCGATCGCCGAGGCGTTGATCGCAACCGCCATGGGCTTGTTTGCCGCGATTCCTGCCGTCATTGCTTACAACCGCTACGTCGACAAGGTGGTGCGGCTCGAATACCGTTATGACGGCTTCACGGAAGAGTTCTCCAGCATTTTGCAACGCCATGCGCGCACCAAGCAGGGGAACTGACATGCCTGCACCGATGCAAAAGCGCAAGCTAATGAGCGAGATCAATGTCGTGCCTTACATCGACGTTATGCTGGTGTTGCTCGTCATCTTCATGGTGACAGCGCCGATGCTGACGCAAGGCATCAAAGTCGATCTGCCCAAGGCGAATTCAGAGCCGATTGACGACGTACCAAACCATCAACCGCTGGTATTGAGCGTCGATGCTGAAGGCAACTTGTATATCAATGTCGGTGACGACGAGGATCAGCCGGCATCGGGCAAGGAAGTGATCGCCAGGGTGGGGGCGGTCCTGAGAAATCGTCCTGAGACGCCCATATTGGTCAAGGCAGACCGCGCGGTGCCGTATGGATACGTTGTAGGCGCCATGGTCGTTTTGCAACGCGGTGGCGCCGAGCATATCGGCTTTGTCACTGATCCCCTGGACACGTATCCTATACCGGAGTAACTCGCCGCGTGACTCGCGACGCCAAGAATATCGTTCCCATCACCATGGCCGTGTTGCTGCACGTCGTGTTGCTGACATCGATGGTCGTAGCTTTCGATCATGCGCGTCCGGCGCCGAATATATCGCTGGCGATTACAGCAACTCTGGTCACAGAAGTGCCGGAATTCAAACCGCCGCCAGTGACAGAGCCAGAACCTGAGCCCGAGATTATCGAACCGCTTCCCGAGCCGGACAATAGTGAAGAGTTGCGGCGCGCGGCAGAAGAAGAGAAGCGCCGCCTGGACGCGCTACTCGAAAAACAGCGCCTCGAAGAAATTCGCCGGCGACAACGGGAGGAGGCGGACAGGCGCAAGCGCGAGGAAGAACGCAAGGAAGTCTTGCGCAAAGAGGCTGAACGCAAACGACTGGCAGACATCGAACGCCAGCGCCGGGAAAACGAGCGCCAGCGCAGAGAACTGGAGGACGAACATCGGCAGGCAGAAATTGATGCCGAATCCATTCGGCTTGCAGCGGTTGACTCCGGTGCGCTGGCTGTCTATATGACGCAGATCAGGCAGAAAATTGAACGCAATTGGTCCGCGCCGGCAAGTGCCGGCGCCGACCTTGAGTGTTCCGTGCGCGTGCGGCAGATTCCGGGTGGCGAGGTCATCCGCGTCACAATCCTGTCTTGTAATGGAGACGAGGCCGTAAGGCGCTCTGTCGAAGCCGCGATACATCTCTCATCGCCGTTACCGGAACCTTCTGATCCGAGTCTGTTCGATAGAAACATCTTGCTAAACTTGAGTATCCGCCAGTAAATCTGGCTAAGCTGAATCAATGAGGCCAATGTGCTGAAAAAACTGAGACTGACCCTGCTTGTCGTGGCCTTGTGCAGCGCGCAGGCGAATGCTGAACTCGTTATCGACGTGCAGGGCGTCGCTCAACCTACGCCAGTTGCGATTGTGCCGTTCGGTTGGCAAGGAAGTACGCCGAGTGCACCGCTCGATGTGGCGCAGGTGATCACCGACGACCTCCGTCGTAGCGGACGCTTCGCGCCACTGGCAGAACGCGACATGCTGCAAAAACCAACGGATGGTGCTGACGTTGATTTTCAGGACTGGGGCTTTGTCGGGGTTGAGGCGGTTGTTGTTGGCAGCCTGGTACAAACCGGTGCAAATGCCTACACGCTGGAATTTCATTTATTCGATGTTTTCGGGCGGCGCGAGTTGGTTGGTTACAGGATGCCCGCCAGTCGCGGCACGATGCGTGGCGCCGCGCATCGCGCAGCCGACATGATTTACGAGAAGCTCACCGGTATTAAAGGAGTGTTCGGCACCAAGGTGGCCTATGTATCCGCCGAAGAGCAAGCCAATGGCCTCCTGTATTCACTCACCGTGGCGGATCAGGATGGCGAGAACGAACACAAGATCATGGAAAGTACCGACCCGATCATGTCGCCTGCCTGGTCCCCTGACAGCCGCCAGTTGGCCTACGTGTCTTTCGAGGGCAACAAATCGTCCATCTTCATTCAGACGCTGAGGAGCGGGAACCGCTACCAGATATCAAACCGGCCCGGAATCAACGGCGCGCCCTCATTTTCGCCTGATGGGCGAAAACTGGTTGTGACGCTGGGTGGTGTCGATGGCAACCTTGATATCTTCGTGCTCGACATCACATCCAGGCAGACACGGCAGTTGACGACCCATCGTGCCATCGATACCGAAGGTACCTGGTCGCCCGATGGACGGTATATCTACTTCACGTCGGACCGTAGCGGCGGGCCGCAGGTCTATAGAATATTGGCAAATGGTGGAACTCCGGAGCGCGTTACCTTCGAAGGGAGTTATAATGCGCGGCCGCGATTGTCGCCGGACGGTACCAGGCTGGCGATGGTGCATAACGATCGTGGCAACTACCGTATTGCAGTGATGAATCTGGAGCGCAAGGATCTGCTGGTGTTATCGACGGGACGGCAGGATGAGTCACCCAGTTTTGCACCGAACAGCGATATTCTGATTTACGCGACACGGCAGGGTCGTGACGGTGTGCTGGAGACGGTCTCGGCGGACGGTCTGATCCGGCAGAAGATGGCATCAGGAAGAGGCGATGTACGTGAACCGGTCTGGTCACCATTTCCGCGATTCTGATAGTAATAATTAACATTAAGTAAGTTATGTTTATATTTGATTTATATATATTTATTTCGTATTAAAACTCAGGAAGGACTTGGTAATGGCGCAAATTAAACTATTCACATGCGTAGCGCTCGCAGCGCTGCTTGTTGGCTGCTCGAGCAGCCCGTCTATTGATGATCCGGAACCGACAGATACGGTCTATGGCGAAGGCGCCACAACCGATGGCACGGGAAATGATTCTATGAGCGGTGGCGAGGATGTCACCAGCAAAAACGAAGATCTGCAGACGATTATCTACTTTGCTTTCGATTCCTCCGAGGTACGCCCCCAGGACCAGGACCTGATCGCGCGCCACGCAATGCAGATCTCCAATGATTCGAGCTATCGGGTGCGTCTCGAGGGCCATGCCGATGAGCGCGGCTCGCGCGAGTACAACATCGGTCTTGGCGAGCGTCGCTCGCAGGCGGTACGGCAATTGTTGCTGATTCAGGGAGTTCGCGCATCACAGGTTGCCACGGTCAGCTTTGGCGAGGAACGTCCTGTCGCGCACGGTAGTTCTGAAAGTGACTATGCCCAGAATCGGCGTGTCGAGATTACCTACACGAACTAAGCGACCGCAATGACTGTGAACTCAACGAAGTTAATTTTGCTGCTGATTCCGGCACTGTTCGTTAGCGGCTGCGCACTCATGCCCCCAGCCGAAGATCCTGTGCTGATCAAACTAACGGAGCTCGAGCGCAGGCTGGAGAACATCGAGCGGGTTGTGCAAAACCAGAGCCTCGCCAATATGACGCAGCAGGTTCGCGCGGCCGAGCGCCGCGGCGATGAGATGCAGGGGCGCGTTGAGTTACTGGAACATAGCACCGAGAGTACTGCGGAACGGCAGCGGCAACTGTACGCCGATCTGGACTCCCGTATTCTGGATCTCGAGAGTGCGGTAACGGCTCGCAATGCCATCAATGTCATGGATGGTGGCACGCTGATACCCGGGCAATTGCCGATGCCCGGTGGCTCCGATCGAGACAATTATCAGGCGGCCTTCGAGTTGCTGAAGGAGCAGCGCTACGAGCCGGCAGCCATAGCCTTCGAACAGTTCCTGGTGACTTTCCCGGACAGCGAACTCGCGGATAACGCACAGTACTGGCTGGCCGAATCGCATTACGTCACCCAGAAATTCGGTGACGCGCTCAGCGAGTTCAAGACCGTTATTGAGAAATTTCCACGCTCCCGAAAGGTGCCGGACGCGCTGTTGAAAATGGGCTACTGCCGCTACGAACTCAAACGCTGGGATGCGGCCCGCGTCTCGCTGGCCCGTGTGCAATCTGACTATCCCGAAACAACAGCCGCCAGGCTGGCCGGTCAGAGGCTCAAGCGCATGGAGGAAGAAGGCGTCTAGGCGCCGCTTGTCATTTGATCGTTATCGGGTATTATGCCGCCGGCATTGCGGTCGTGTCCTCGCCATCCCGAGTACCGAAGGGGCGTTAGCTCAGTGGTAGAGCATTCGGCTTTTAACCGACTGGTCGTAGGTTCAAATCCTACACGCCCCACCACTTTAAATTCAAACACTTAGAGCATATTCGACGACCCTGAAAGTCGGCGTTAAGTCTCACGTGAGTCTCATTCTACAGATTCGGGGTGCTGTTTCGTTGTTATTGCTCAATACTTCAGTGTATAAAGAAGCAAGCCCCAAAGGTGTTGTAGCACCCCTGAGGCTCTAATCCCAACCAGCAAACGATTGCTGAAAATGACTGATAT
>JACZTO010000024.1:0-2627 GCA_022573655.1 Pseudomonadota bacterium | reverse complement strand
AAGTGGATGAGCAAATCTCCGCACTAAAAGACGTCCGTGGAATTCTTACCGACTTCGCGACACAGTGCGAGAAGGAAGGGCTCGATGAACCCTGCAGCCTGAACTTTCATATGAAGCCAGTGCTATTTGATGAAGAATTTTTCGGTCAAGATTGAGTCTCGAGCTAGATCATCGAGCCAAGGTCAGAACCCACCGACGGATATGCGCTGACCATTCTCTTTAGCTCCGCTGTCTTCATGCCGGACTTGATGGCCAGCCCGATAGGAGTATAAAGAAGCAAGCCCCAGAGGTGCTGATACACCCCTGAGGCTCTAACCAAGGCCAGCAACAGAGGTGCGAGCGATGGCTGATAGGAATGCTATCAGAATAAATAGGCGCGATTGTCTTAACGGGCAACCGCGCTTTTTTTGTGCCTTGCTGGTTTCCACTTAATCGAAGGGGAATACCATGACAGACGTAATACCAATCGAAGGCAAGAGGAAGCGAGATCATCGGGATATCCACGAAGACCTGGATACAAACCTTAGGGACATTAACGCCTTTCTCGACATCATGACTACATGCCAGGGTGACGAGTGTGATGTAGTCGGAGCGGCATTCGCAATGCAGCGCATGGTGGAGGAGGCCCAAACATTTTCTCGTGAGCTGTATGCGTCGGGAGGTGCGTCATGAGTAAGACATTCAACAAAGAGACGATATCCAAACTGCAAGATATCAGGCGCGCAAACAACGCTATTCTTGGGTGTTCGCAAATTCTCCAAGAGCATGACGTTCTCAAGGAATGCATACCCGATCAGCCAGGCCCGTATCTTCAGCTAACGCCGCAGCAAGCATGTGGCTTGATGTTCGCAATCGAGGCATGCGCCAGATTCACAGATGATCTGTTCACCGAATATCTGGAGGATCGAGGCATTCTTTGGACGGACGAACACCTGCCAGAGGTTAGGAAGGCGGCGGAATCAGCGGGTGCTTTTCAACGTGGCGAAATAGACTTCGAGCAGTTCAAGAAAGAGAGAATGGGGTAGACCCCAGCGTTAACTGAGAATTGCATCAATACTCAGGGCCCAGGGACGGGCCTTAGTCCATGTCAGTCAGTGGGCTTTCCAGTCCAAGGATAGGCAAACCACGATTTGTAAACGTTGCCGCCCGCATCACGCACGATTATTTTGACGGGCAATCTTTTGACCATAGCCGCAACGTACTTTTTCCAAGTTGGTATGGATTTCCAGCCTTCAATTACGTGGACCGTCGGCGAAAAGAACTCTTCAAAGCCGTTCGCTGGAATTTCGAAATTTGAAACTTCGCGACGTTTCTGCAGATCGTAAAAAGTCGCGTCAGTTTGCACACCAAAAATCCGCAATGAGATACGACTTATGTACGCATTTTCGATGCCGGCATTATGCACATTGGCTATGGCGGGTCGTCCGCCAATTGGAAATTTGTCTGTTGGCTTATTTGTGCGCGCCGTCACGACGAGCCGGGGTTTTCGGGACCGTTGCCCAAGGTAGAAAGCTAGCAGCACGGTAATAGCCGAGACGAGCCAGTGGCCCACATCGCCAATTATTCTTAAACATGACCGGGATTCTACAGCAGATTCCTGTCCACTCCGTTCTTCACGATAAAACCCCCGATCAGTTCACACCAACCGGGGGCTATATGGTCACTGTCCTATCACAAACAGTCTGCGCATTATGCCGTCCCAAAACGACAGCGACGATGGCGGAAGAACGGCCGAATTAGCTTCGGCAGACAAGGAGTTATGACGATGTTGAACCATTTTGCGGTCACAAGCGACTAACTATAAAGCAGCTATTATTGTTGAGTACACCCTGATTCGCGGATGCGACCAGGGCGAGGGGAAAATCATGAAGAAAACAGTTTTCTCAAGCATTGCCGTGCTAACGATGTCAGTTCTGCTCGTTGCCTGCGGCGGCGGCGGCGGCATCAGCGGTTTTGGCGGTGGCGGCGGTGGCGGCGACGGTGGTGGTGGCACCCCAACACAGAGTCCCGGCGGCATCTGGGGCGCTTCGTTTGCAAGCGTAACTGCAGCTAATGTAGTCACGGGTTTTGAAAACGTGGGCGCCGGCAATTTTACCGTGGGCACTGCGCCACACACCGCGACTTTCACGGGCGGCGTCGCTCAGACCCTGGGTAACCCGGCACTCTATCGTGATGGCGTCAACTCATGGCACGTATCCGGTCCCGCTACCATTACCTTGGGGACGCCGGTTAGCACGCTGTCGTTTTGGACACGGACAGTCCCGACGGGTGGTACGGCTACCATCGAGGTCAAGGACACCGCGGGCGACGTGATAGACACGTTCGTTCCACCCGACATGCCGATTACGGAGTTCACCGTCGATACGGCTGGAGGACTTCCGATAGGCTCGGTGGATATCAACGTCACCGCCGGCGAAATCGTGATCGATGTCGTGACAATCGGCTATTCGGGATTCGTGGAGACAAATGGTGCAATTTTTTGCCTGGTTGCCGAGACGGCGGAGTTTGTATGTGCAACGAGTGACGCTCTCGGCAACGTCAATGCGACTGCACAAGGTACGCTGCAGATCACGAACTCAACTCAGGTGTCGGGTAGCGGCACTTTGTATGCCTTGCCCGGACTCACA
>JACZTO010000023.1 GCA_022573655.1 Pseudomonadota bacterium | reverse complement strand
CCGTAGGAGTCTGGGCCGTGTCTCAGTCCCAGTGTGGCTGATCGTCCTCTCAGACCAGCTACAGATCGTCGCCTTGGTGAGCCTTTACCTCACCAACAAGCTAATCCGACTTAGGCTCATCCAATAGTGCAAGGTCCGAAGATCCCCTGCTTTCCCCCGTAGGGCGTATGCGGTATTAGCTCGAGTTTCCCCGAGTTGTCCCCCGCTACTGGGTAGATTCCTAAGTATTACTCACCCGTCCGCCACTCGACGCCTGGGAGCAAGCTCCCATCGTTTCCGTTCGACTTGCATGTGTTAGGCATGCCGCCAACGTTCAATCTGAGCCAGGATCAAACTCTTCAGTTTAAAGCTTTGAGCTCTATCTAAAGACGTAATCCCCAACTTTAAATTACAAATTAAACTTGGTTCTTACGCTAATTTTTGCCTTAAGCAATTTCAGCGCAAGCCCCCACACAAATTATCTGACTGTATTGTTAAAGAACGATTTCTACCGGACCCACAAGTATACAGGCGATTGGGGGCAAACTAACAGCCCTCGGGCGCCTGCATCTATAATCTTAGGGTTCCCCCGAAGCACACCTTG
This sequence comes from Pseudomonadota bacterium, assembly GCA_022573655.1. Taxonomy (GTDB): domain Bacteria; phylum Pseudomonadota; class Gammaproteobacteria; order Steroidobacterales; family Woeseiaceae; genus UBA1847. The sequence goes on along the minus strand of JACZTO010000023.1, from coordinate 29,980 downwards.
TCCTCGGGGAGCGGGGCATTATACGGGCACAAACAATCGCGTCAACACCTTTTTTCAGGGTTTCGTAATTCGCCCGTAATCCACGGCTGGTGCGGCCTGCCGTGGCCCGACGCCAGCCCTGAAAAAGGCACTATTTCCCGTTAGAAAACGCCACTAGCGAGCTGCCGGCCCTGATTGGGTCTGTACACCCTGTGAACCTCCGCGCGCCCTTACTCCGCGGGCGCCGGGCTGAAATTATCCAGAATTCCCGCAGAATCGCAGCGCGCCAGCGTTGCCGGCTAACGTCGCGTCTCATCCCAGTCAATGTATTCCTGTTGCCTTACGAGCACTCTCAGGAAGCGATCCTTGGCCAATTTCTGCGGATCCAGCACATGACCAAAGTCATCTTCAAGCCGGGACATCGCTTCGATAGCGCCGGCGTAGTCTTTGGTTCGCGTGCGGGCACGCAGCAACGACCACCAGCCAACCTCAAGGGTTGGCTCAGCCTCGATCGCTCGCAGCGCATGCGTGACCGAATCGTCATTCTCCCCCAGCGCGAGCGCAAACGCCGACATGCGTGCAAAAGCAGCACCATCGTCGGCACCCAGGGATTCTTGAAATCTCACCAGGGTATTCAGACCGCGCTCAAAATCACGTGTCCCCGTGAAAAAGTCGATGTAGGTCAGAAAATACAGGGGTTCGTCCGGGTATTTTTCCAGCAGACCCAGCACAGCAGCCTTGTAGCGAACACGATCGGAGCTGAGTTCCGCCATGCGCAGACTTCGCTCCAATATCGCTCGCTCCCGCTGCAGAGTCGGGTCCATATCTTCAACGATATTGAAATAGCGATCCGCTTGTTTGTCACGGTAAGCCTTCAGCAACTCACGCATCTGAAATACCTGACGCTGCGTCGGCGAGTCCATATCAAGCATTCTTCGGGCGGCTGGATCCGACGGCATCATGCTGACCAGGAATTCTCCCGCGGCTTCACTGAATCGGTTGGCCATCAAGTAATTCAACCAGTCCGTGATAATGATTCGCCCGCGGTCATCCATCTGTAAGTCATAGCGGTGATAGGCATATCGGTACCCGGGAAGAGCGTAACGAACCAACGCGCTGCCTTGATTCCCCTGCTCCTGGAAATCGATCAATGTGCCGATGATTTCCTTACCACCAGTATTCGGGAAGGACTCGGCAAACCATTGTTCAATGCTCGACTTGAAGTCGTCCCGTAGCAGGTCCTGGATTTGCGGATCGATCAAACGGGTGCCAAAAATTCTCTGCGTCATGTCCGACGCGGATATGGCGGCATGGAATTTATCTAACGAATCTTCATTTAGACCATCCAGAATGCTTTGGAACTGAGCACGAAGCTCCGACTGCGGATGATCGACGGCCGCCTCCGAATGAGCAAACCCGGTGGCAAGAATAAGTACTGCCAGTCCGAAATACCTTATGGCCCTCATTCTCACTCACCTCCATAGCTATCGCCGATCTCGGGCGGCACCAGCACTCTATATCAGGTAAGACTGACGCGTGAGAACTTACGCTTGCCTACCTGGTAAACGCCAACGCTACCGGCATCGATCTGCAATGATCGATCATCAATACGCTGGCCATCAATCTTCACCGCGCCTTGCTTTATCATGCGAAACGCTTCGGATGTACTGCTTACAAGCCCGGCACTTTTCAGCAAGTGCGCTATACCGAGTTGTCCGTCCTGACTCTGCAACGTCAGCTCGGGGATTTCATCGGGCATTGCACCTTGCTGGAATCGCGATATGAATTCCTTCTTCGCACCTTCGGCCGCGGCGATGTCATTAAATCTGGCAACGATTTCCACGCCAAGTTCAAACTTTGCATCACGCGGATTCATGCCGTCGTCTACGGACTTACGCAGCGCCGCAATGTCGTCCAGCGAGCGAAAACTCAACACCTCAAAGTATCGCCACATCAACTTATCCGAAATCGACATTATCTTGCCGAACATCTCGCCGGGCGGCTCGGTGATACCGATGTAGTTGTTGAGCGACTTTGACATCTTCTGCACACCGTCCAGGCCTTCCAGCAGCGGAGTGGTCATGACGATTTGCGGTGCCTGACCATAGTCCTGCTGCAGTTGACGTCCGACCAGCAAATTGAATTTTTGATCAGTGCCGCCAAGCTCGACGTCCGCGTGCAAAGCAACGGAATCATATCCTTGCACCAGGGGGTACAAGAACTCATGTATCGAAATCGGCAGCCCACCCGTGTAGCGTTTGTTGAAATCGTCGCGCTCGAGCATGCGCGCCACCGTGTGCCTCGCCGCCAGCCTGATCAGGCCTGCGGCGTCCATGTCACCCATCCAGCTCGAATTGAACTCGACACGAGTCTTATCCTTGTCGAGGATCTTGAAAATCTGTTTCTCATACGTCTCGGCGTTCGCCTTGATTTCCTCGGGAGAGAGTGGCGGCCGTGTCGCGTTCTTGCCTGACGGGTCGCCAATCATGCCGGTGAAGTCTCCAATCAGGAACACCACGTCGTGTCCAAGCTGCTGAAACTGACGCATCTTGTTGATAAGCACGGTATGACCGATGTGTAAATCCGGGGCTGTCGGGTCGAAACCCGCTTTGACAACCAGCGGCCGACCTTCCTTAAGCTTTGCTTCCAGCCCGTTTTCAGGCAGGACTTCATCGGTGCCGCGAGTTAGTTCGGCGATTTGTTCCTTGATATCACTCATGCCTGCTGGTTCTCGCCATTGGTCAATTTCACTTAAGTTCCCGCGAGCGAAACTGTAGCATTGTCCCACCTGTTAACACCATGACTTTTAACACTTTTCTTTGACCTGTTAAATGCCGCACTGTAAAGTACGGAATTCCAGCTTAATCGGGTACGCAGACTTGAGTCGTCCGGCCAGTCCACTTCTTCACGATTACAAAACGCCTGCGTCCCCTCAGCCCGCGAAATCCAAAGCTCTGCAGTGGTTTGCGGTTGGTTTGGGCTTGCCACTTGTCGTCGTTGCCCTTGTCAGCGGGCTCGGCACGACCACAGCGCCGCAGCCCAGGCCCGGCACACCGATCATGACCGCAAGCGCAAATGAGCCGCTTCTGCTGCCCTCGAATGATGGCATTGCAGCCGGGGCCATTGAACCGATCGTGGTACCGGAACCCATCCCGGAATTCGACAAGCTCGTCCTGACGATCTCCTCGGGCGACACTATGGAGGAGTTATTCCGCAAACACGGCCTCGATCTGGGCCACCTGGTGTCGATCGCCCAGTTGCAGGAAACAAAAAACAGATTTCGGAACATGAAACCCGGGGATGTGTTCGAGATTACCCACGATGCCGGTCAGCTCATCAGCATGTATTCGGCACTCAGTCTTACAAGCGCGCTGCAGATCGAAAAAGGCGAATTGGGGTTCACGGCGCAGCTCGTCGAGCGACCAATAGAGATACGCAAACGCATGGCGTTCGGCGTTATCGATACCTCGTTGTTTGAGAGCGGCGCCGAAGTCGGCCTCTCAGACAAGGTCATCATGAATCTGGCCGGTATTTTCGCCTGGGACGTGGATTTCGTCCTCGATATCCGTCAAGGCGACAACTACTACGTGCAGTACGAAGAAATTTGGCAGGAAGGCGAATTTGTTATGGACGGCGAAATTATCGCCGCTGAATTCAATAACAACGGCAGGACTATCAAGGCAATTCGTTTCGTCGATGACAACGAACACAGCGAATATTACACGCCCGACGGCAATAGCGTCCGCAAGGCATTTATCCGTGCCCCTGTCGATTTCACGCTCATCAGTTCAAATTTCAATCCGCGGCGCAAGCATCCGATCCTGAACAGGATTCGTGCGCACCGAGGCGTTGACTACGCTGCGCCGCGCGGCACCCCGATAAAGGCGTCTGGAGACGGCAAGGTTATTTTTCGCGGCACAAAAAATGGTTATGGCCGGACGGTCATCGTGCAACACGGCGGCAACATCACGACCCTGTATGCTCATATGACCGGCTATGCCGCCAAGGCGCGCATCGGTTCGCGGGTAAAGCAAGGCCAGACTATCGGCTACGTTGGCATGACCGGTCTCGCCACAGCGAACCACCTGCACTATGAATACCGGATTAATGGTGTACACCGCAACCCACGCACGGTTGATCTACCTGACGCCGAGCCCATTGCCGACAAATACCTGGCGCGCTTTCTGGCCACTGCAGAACCGATCCTTCAGGAACTCGAGCAATTCAAGAGCACACAGGTCGCTTCGGTCGCCTACACCAGTCCCTGACTCGCTATGGCTGATCTATACATCGGCTTGATATCCGGCACCAGCATGGACGGAATCGACGCCGTTGTGGTCAGTTTTGAGGACTCCGGTGTGCAGATACGGGAAACACATATCGAGCCCTATCCACGCGCCCTGAGAAATTCGTTGCTGACGGCAATTCGCCTGCCCATGGAACGTGAGCCAGACGAATCAGGAGAATTGCATCGCCTGGTGGGAATAAGTTTTCGTGATGCAGTCAACGCTGTTATCGCGAAATGCGGTGGCGACACGGTCCAGATCAAAGCCATTGGCAGTCACGGACAAACGCTGCGTCATCAGCCTGACGCAGACCCGCCATTCTCGCTGCAAATCGGCGACGCCAGCATCATTGCGCGCGACACAAACATTACCACCGTCGCGAACTTTCGACAGGCAGACATAGACGCTGGTGGCCAGGGGGCGCCGCTGACGCCGCCGTTTCACGACTACCTGTTTCGCTCTGCGATCAAGAACCGGGTTGTCCTCAATATCGGCGGTATTGCGAACATTACAGTTTTGCCCTCTGCAGGGTCGCCCATTACAGGATTCGATACCGGTCCCGGCAACACATTGATGGATAACTGGATTCGCGAGCAACTCGGCATGGACTTCGACGAACTTGGCGCATGGGCGGCACAAGGCCAGGTCATTGATAATGTGCTGCACGATTTTCTCGGTGACGCGTATTTTAAACAGCAGCCGCCAAAGAGCACGGGCTTTGAATATTTCAACCGTAGCTGGCTAAATCGGAGAGATGTCAGTCAGTATCGCGCTGTGGATGTTCAAGCGACGCTATGTGAACTCACGGCACGCACGATTGCATCTGCCATACATAGTCACGCTGACCACACGAACGAGGTTTTCGTCTGCGGCGGTGGTGTGCATAACGCCGAATTGATGCGGCGGCTGGTGAGCAATCTCGGGGATGTCGCGATCGACAATACCCACTCGGCAGGACTTGATCCCGACTGGGTGGAGGCAGTCGCTTTCGCCTGGCTCGCAATGCGCACGCTCAATGGTCAAACCGGCAACTTGCCAAGCGTGACCGGCGCCAGTCACAAAGTGGTGCTTGGCGCGATACACTCTCCCTAGACCATGAACGACCTGTATATCAACCGCGAACTTAGTTTGCTGGAGTTCAATAATCGCGTACTGGCGCAGGCACAGGATGAGACTGTGCCATTGCTTGAACGCCTGCGATTTCTTTGTATCAGCTGCACAAACCTGGATGAATTTTTTGAGATTCGCGTCGCCGGCCTCAAGCAGAGAATGGAAATCGGCGCACCCGCCCCGGGACCGGAAAAAATGCCGGCGCGACAGGTTTTTGACGAACTGCGTGTTCAGGTCGGAAAGCTCGTTAAGAAGCAGTACCAACTATTGAACGACGATTTGTTTCCCCAACTTGCGTCAGCAGGCGTACGCTTTGTTCACAGCGATGACTGGAATGAAGAGCAACGAACCTGGTTGCAGACGTTCTACGATGACCAGGTTGTTCCTGTGCTAACGCCAATAACGTTTGATCCCGCACGACCGTTTCCGCGCATATTGAACAAGAGCTTGAATTTTGTCGTGCGACTGCGAGGGAAAGACGCTTTTGGCCGGCGACGACACCGGGGCATGGTGCAGGCTCCAAGATCTCTGCCTCGAATTATCAGGCTCCCTGACAATCTGAGCGTGCCGGGCGAGCAGAACTTCGTATTTCTTTCATCAATTATTCGCGTTCATGTCGAGAGCCTGTATGCCGGGCTCGAAGTGGACGGCTGTTATCAGTTTCGCGTAACACGCAACAGCAACCTTTATGTCGATGATGAGGAGGTCAGCGATCTGGTTCGAGCGCTTGAAGGTCAACTTGAGGCGAGTCGCTACGGAGCTGCCGTTCGTATCGAGATTGGGCACGAGTGCCCCGATGACTTGAGAGAATTTCTGCTCGATCATTTCAAGTTGAAAACAGAGGATTTGTATCTCGTTAACGGTCCCGTGAATCTCAATCGACTCCTTACCGTATGCGAGATAGCTGATCGGCCGGACCTGAAATACAAAATATTTACCCAGGGCCTGCCTGAGGAACTGCGAACAGACGCCAATATCTTCTCCATTCTCGCGAAGAAAAACGTGTTGCTGCACCACCCCTATCAGTCATTCACGCCTGTGATCGATTTCATAGGGGCGGCGGCAGCGGACCCGGATGTCCTGGCGATCAAGCAGACCCTTTACCGTACGGGAGCAGATTCCCCAATAGTTGATCACCTGGTGACCGCCGCCCGTTCGGGAAAAGAGGTGACGGTCATTGTAGAACTCATGGCACGCTTCGATGAAGCGGCCAACATCAATCTGGCAAATCGCTTGCAGGAAGCAGGCGCACACGTCGTCTACGGCCTGGTCGGCTTCAAAACACACTCGAAAATGACGCTGGTGGTTCGGCGTGAGGAAGGAAAACTGCTGCGCTATGTGCACCTCGGCACCGGCAACTACCACCATACTACGACTTCGGCGTATACCGATTACGGATATCTCAGCAGCGGCAAGCCACTCGGCAAGGACGTGCACAGTCTGTTCTTGCAGTTGACGAGCCTTACGAAGGCGAGCGAAATGAGCCGTATGCTGGCGTCGCCGTTCAGCTTGTTTGATGCATTGATCGAAAAGATTTGTCGCGAAACGACTCATGCAAAGGCGGGCAAGTCCGCACGCATAATCGCGAAAGTGAACTCACTGAACGAGCCACAACTGATCAATGCCCTGTATGAGGCGTCACAGGCCGGCGTGCAGGTCGATCTGATTGTCCGTGGCATCTGCTCGCTGCGGCCGGGCATAAAAGGCCTTTCGGAAAATATTCACGTACGATCAATCGTGGGCAGATTCCTGGAGCACTCCCGTGTCTACTATTTTCTGAACGACGGTAGCGAAGAGTTCTATTGTTCCAGTGCGGACTGGATGGACAGAAACATGTTCCGTCGCAATGAATCCTGTTTTGAGATTCGGCAAAAAGCCATGAGAAATCAGCTGCGCCACGACCTGGACTTGTTTCTCGCCGATAACTGCCAAGCGTGGGTCCTGTCCGGCGACGGGAGTTACGAGCGACTTAAGCCCGGCAAGAACGATCGGATCTCAGCGCAGGAAACCTTTCTTAACGACCTGGCCGCACAAAGTTAAGCCACGCTCGGTCCAGGACCGGCTGGTTTCAAACGGTAAAGGACGATCCGCAGCCGCAGGTGGTCTTTGCGTTCGGATTGCGAATAATGAACTGCGCTCCTTGCAGATCTTCCTTGTAATCGATCTCGGCACCGAGCAGATATTGCGCGCTCATGGGATCGATCAATAGCGTGACGCCCTGATTTTCGACCTTACTGTCTCCGTCCTCAATGCTTTCATCGAATGTAAAGCCATATTGAAAACCGGAACAACCGCCGCCCGAAATAAACACCCGCAACATGAGATTGGGGTTGTCCTCTTCACTGATCAGCTCACCGACTTTATGGGCTGCGGCGTCCGTAAAGATGACGCTCGGTGGTGGCGGTGGTGCCGATGTGCCAGTTGTTTCTGCTGATTTCATTTTCGATTTTCCTGCCTGCCGCGGGCGACTATGCTTCGTTGGTCAGGGCCACTGATTCATCAATGCGTTGGGTCTGTTCCAGCAACGGCACCTGACCTTCCGGTTGATGAACGAGCTTGCCGTTGATTTCGGCGCCAATCGCCATTTCAATCAAATTATAATACACGTTACCAATAACGCGTGCTGTGGGCCCGAGCTCAACTCTTCGATTGGCATACACGTCGCCGCGCACTATGCCGTTCAATACAATATATGGCACTGTAACCCCGCCTTCAATATTGCCGATATCGCTGATGCTCAGCGCCGAATCCGTGTCTGGATCGGCAGTCACGTTGCCGTTGACTGTGCCATCAATATGGCAGCCACCCTTAAAATGCACATCGCCATTAATCTTGCTATTTGAGCCTACCAGGGTTTCAACAACCGTGTGTCTGCGTCGTTTCTTACCGAACATTTGGTTCTCCACTGCGCCGACTAGCGGCCCATTAAATAAAAGCCTCAGCCCTGGCCGGTTGTCCAGGCAAAACTCTCTTCAATACTGGCAATCGAACGCGTACGTGAACGCACTTCAACACGGATGCGCTCCGGCGTAAAGCCGTCAGGCAACACCAGCTGCCGATTGAAGTCCTGAAAATAACGGAACGAAAACGCCCAGCGCTTATCCGCTTGCTTGGGCAGCAATTGTGCGAATGCATACGTGATATTGACACCGTCCTGCACCCCCTCAACGCTAAGATGCACATCACCCGACACCTTACGATCATGCTTCATTGCCTGCACCAGAACCAAGCGCACATTGAATTCGCGTTCCGCCTTGCCCCGCGTAAGCTTCATGTCCTGCACTCGCAGGCCGGCATTGCGGTCCGACGGTGAGACGATGCCGCGGTAAAAGGCGATCGCGTCGCGTTGCTCCTGGATCTTGGACTGTAACGCGGCCAGGCTGGCTTCGACTTCTTGGTACGCCTGACTATCAATTTCGCGGTGGGTCTTGTGTAACGCGACCTCCTGTTTGAGCTCAATGATCTGATCGTCGAGCGTCATAATATGGTCTTCATAGGCCTGGCTGACATTTACCGCGTCGACAATGTCGTAACCGGCCTTGATTCGACCAAACTCGAATACCAGGTAGGCACTCGTCATGACGAAGGCCAACAGTATCGCCCGGACCGCAAAGGTCCTGACCGTGCCATGCTGTTGTAGGGGGGACTTTATAGCCAATGCGTCAAATTCGTTCGATTACTGCTAAAGAGACGTTATGTTACGCGGTGACCCGGGCAAACAGAAGTGCACTAAGTCACGGATTTCGATAATTCCATTGTAGCAATATCCTTATCGAAGGCACTGCACCAGCGTTTGGGCCACCATCGTGGTCGCAGCGGCATGCCGTCCGCGCACAGGGCTGGGCCCAGCTCGTGTAGCGCCTGGGCATACACACGCCGTTTGAAGTAGATAACTTCACTGACGGGTCGCCAGAAATCGACCCAGCGAATACGGTCAAACTCAGGCCCGTCACTGCGATCGAAACGGACTGCATCTTCGTCAGACACAAGGCGCAGCAAGAACCAGCGCTGCTTTTGCCCAATACACAGGGGCAAGCTGCCACGGCGGATAAACTTATCGGGTAACTTGTATCGCAGCCAGTCACTGCTGACCGCGAGCACCTCGACATCGGCCTCTGTCAGGCCAACCTCTTCATGCAGCTCGCGATACATGGCTTGTTCGGGTTCCTCACCACGCAGCATTCCGCCCTGCGGAAACTGCCACCCTTTGGCACCAATCCGACCACCAAGCATGAGCTTGTCGTCGGAGTTCGCGATTATGATGCCAACGTTCGCGCGAAACCCTTCAGCGTCAATCCAGTCGTCGCTCATAACAACCGTAGCAAAACTCTAACTGCGCTTTACTTTACACTATCCGCCGCCAACCGCCTTTGGAGATTGCGAATGATTGCCGGTCGAAACGGAGCCCTGTTTGCCGGGCTGCTGCTTATTTGCGGCGTCGCGTTTCTCGCGGCCCTGGCGTCGGGCAGCGCGGACGTGAGCTTCACCGAAACTGTGCAGGCGTTGCGCGGTGTGGCCCCGGAGCGTATTCAGTCATTGGTTATTGAATTGCGTCTGCCTCGAGCGCTAACGGCGTTCGCGGTTGGCGGATTGCTGGCAGTCGCCGGCGTATTGATGCAAGTTTTGCTGCGCAATCCTCTTGCCGAGCCTTATATCCTGGGCAGTTCCGGGGGCGCGGCAGTCGCAGCGTTGCTCGCAATGATGTTGGGTATGGGCAGCCTGATTGTCGATCTGTCTGCGTTTGGCGGCGCGATGGGGGCGACCATCCTGGTGTTCATGATTGCACACGGTACCGGTAGCTGGACGCCCGCTCGCCTGCTACTGACCGGCGTTGTCCTCGCCGCGGGTTTCAGCGCGGCCACAACTTTACTGCTGGCACTGAGTCCCGACCAAAACCTGCGTGGCATGCTGTTTTGGCTCATGGGCGATCTGAGTTTCGCTTTTGAACCGGCTCGCTGCCTGTCGTTGCTGGGCCTGCTTCTGGTCATCGGCACCGCTGCAGCGCGGCACCTGAATGTGCTGGCACGCGGTGAATTGCAGGCCGCGATCGTCGGCCTGCCCGTAAGGGGCTTTCGCTATCTGATTTTCATTGCCGCAGCGCTGGCCACGGCGTTGTCGGTGACAACGGTCGGTGTCATTGGCTTTATCGGCCTGGTCGTGCCGCATCTGATTCGAATAGTTGCGGGCAGCAATCATCGCGTCGTCCTGCCGGCCTCGGCACTTGCCGGAGGCACATTGCTCATTATTGCCGATACGCTGGCGCGAACGATTATGGCACCGCGACAGTTGCCAGTCGGGGCATTAACCGCGGCAATCGGTGTACCGCTTTTCCTGATTTTGATGGGCCGCAACCGCCCCGACCGGGATCGCTAGCGTTCACTCGTAGCCCGCTCGCTCTGCCAGCAGCTGCGCATCCTCGTCATGCCAGCCGGCGAGACCGATATTGCGTCCGATGACGTCCGTGTCAGTTGACGTTGATTTCCTGGCCAGCATCCAGTCGACGAGCCGCTGAGCCGACTCCGGGTAACGCGCGTGGCGCGCAATTCCAGTTCCTTCAATATCAAAATAGGCGGGCTCTGGAACGATCGTGTGCACGTCAGAATCCAGAATCGACTCTGACAGAATGCCGTACGGACACTTGCCTGACCTGATAGCAGCCATTAGTTTCTGTTGCGTAGCAAATGGTGGCAACGCGAGATTCTGCACCCAGCCGCGAACGATCAATTCAGCAGGCTTGGCGCCGAGTTCAGCAATCAGCATTGCAAGCAGCGATCGACTGATCGATAGCCGTGACGACAACAGGCATACATGGCCACGAAAACGAGGACTGGCGAGATCAGGGTAGTCAGCCGGTCGCGGGTTGCCCGTTTGCGACGCCGCTACAATTACCGTCAGACGATAGTTGACCGCAGCCCACAGCCCGTCCTCGTCTTGCAACGATTTGGAAAGGCTGGCAAGACGCGGGCTTTGAATAGGTCGCAGCGCACCTTTATCAGCGGCACGCCAGATGTCAGCAACGCTCGCCGTCAGCAAGACATCTGCCGGTGGCGAGCCACGATTGGCAATCACGTCGTCGACGAGCGTGTTTGCATCGCCGTGCCGAATGGAAACCGGTATGCCAGTCTCCTCGGTGAAGCCCCTGAAGAACCCGGACCAATAAGCCTCATCGGCGTAAGTGGCATAGACGACGACCGCAGCCTGACGCTGCGGGTTCGGTTGCATGTCGCATGCAAGCAGCGACATGGCCACAATGGCGAGGAGCTTAGTGCGGCGACGCATTACGCCGCCTCAACGATCACCCGGTCGCGCCCGGCGGATTTAGCGGCGTACAGAGCTACGTCAGCACGAGCCAGCAACGAATCACCCACAGTCTTCAGGTCGCTTTCGTCCTCACCCGGACCAACAGTTGCGATTCCAATCGACACCGTAATGGACGCTGCTTCGCCGTTCTCCAGATCGATCGGTGATTCTGATATTGCTTCGCGTATTCGATCGGCGAGCAATGTCGCCGCCTCCACGTCAGTATTGGGCAGCAGTACCACGAATTCCTCACCGCCATAGCGCGCCGCGACGTCACTGGCCCGTACCTGGGCTTCAATACGCTGCGCAATTTCGCGCAGCACCGCATCGCCCGCCGAGTGGCCCCAATTATCATTGACCTGTTTGAAATGATCGATGTCGAGCATCAGACAAACCAGGCTGGCGCGATCGCGTTGGGCGCGTGCCAGCTCTTCATTGAGGCGCACCGTCAGATAGCGACGGTTGTGCCAGCCTGTCAAAACGTCGGTAAAACCGCTGCGCAACAAGCGTGCTCGGTTGACAACGTTCTCAATACAGAACGAGGCAATAACGCCAATATGGGCGAGAAAATCGCTGGCATGATCGCGCGTGAAACGCTGCACATCGTTACTACACAAGTTGATACTGCCAATCAGCTCGCCGCGGTGCTTCAGCGGAATCATCGCGATGCTTTTCTGTCCAGTAGCCTTGGGGCAGATCATCTGATGGTCGCTGCCGGTAAACGCGCCAAGCCAGGGCTGATGAAGTGCGACGTATTGCGGTGCGAGCCCCGCCAGCGATTCAACCATCAATAGATTTGAGAAACTATTGACCGGCGTACCACTGGCAAGCAGGAGATGTCGGATATCGTGATCCGGGTCACACAAGACGACGCTCACGTAGTCCAGATCGTAGCTGACGCGAAATCCGTCAATCAACGCAGCAAACAGTGACTGCAAATCTTCTGCCTGTAGCAAGAGCAACGCACGCTGCTGCGTACGCCGCATTTTGGCGTCATTGCTTGCAACCTCGGTGATCAATTCATCGAGTCGACTGCGGGCAACCTCAAGCTGTGCCGCAAGTTCCTCTCTGGACATTGCCCGATCAACCACGATTTGCCCTCTTATTGTCTTCTTTGGGCGAGGTAGTCGCGGCCCTTCTGCATGAGTTTGACAAACGCCTCCTCATCGCCACTTGCAACTGTCTCACGAATCCTCCCTGCAGCCTCGCACAAGGCGTCAAGCGGCCCAAGCCCGAACTTGTTGAGATTCTGGATTTCAAAATACATATGTGGGTTATCTTGTGCAACGGCGGCGGCTACGAGAAGCTGCGAATCAAACGTCGTCGATGACATTTGCGCGAGCTTCGGCGCAGCCTCCCCGCTTTCTGCCAGCGCGGTAAAGAACGCTATGTTGAGTGCGTGCGACAGACCCAAGACGTAGGCAATCAGTCTGTCGTGATCGTCGAGACCCATGTCGAGCTGCTCGACCATAGTGGCGGCGAACAACTCCTTGGCTGCCGCCGTCGCCTCGGCATCGCCGACATCGCAGAAAATCAGGTGGCGGCCGGACAATAGGCGCGTCCCCGGTCCATACATAGGATGTATCGATGCCACCTTGCAGCCGGCCGCGCGCAATTCTTTCAGGCCATCGATCAATGGCGATTTCAGCGAGCCGATATCGAATACGAGCCCTGTCGGTTTCAGGACAGCGAGCTGCGCAAGAATCCGCCCGGACACAGCCAGTGGTGCGGCAACGACAATGACGTCAAAATCCACGCCGGCATCGGTCCAGTTTCGAAATTGGGTGGGACCATCTTCAATATGGGTGTCGGCAATGGTGGTCGCGAATCCCTGCGATGCAAAGAAATCGACGAACCAGCGTCCCATCTTGCCGGCGCCCCCGATCACCAGTACCCGCCTGCCATCGCCTTTGCCCTCGGCGACCACGCGCTCGCGTTCCTGAGTTTCCAGCGATGTTCTGATTAACATCTGCAGGAAGTTTTCGACCAGGTCCGGATCGATGCCCAGTTCGGCGGCATGATCGCGTCCCATATTGAGCACGTCTTTTTCGCGCGCGTAGTCGCGTGTGCCGGCGCCGGAAGACAGTTTGGTTTTGGAGATGTCCGCGACAATATGCTGTCGTTCGGCGATCATCTCAATAAGACGTCGGTCGACGTTCGACAAATTTTTTCGCAGCTCGTCGAGGCTCATGTTTACCGGCTTGGAAGTCTGTTGAAACTGGAATCCTGTTGTACAGCAGACCAGGGCCCAGTGGAAGTCGAGATGAACAAGACGCGCAATCGTGAGAATATGCGACTGAACTGACACGAACGTGACTCGGAGAGTAGATTCAATGAAAACACGAGCTGCCATCGCCTGGGAAGCAGGCAAACCCCTCGAGATCGAAATGCTGGATCTGGAAGGCCCCAAAGCGGGTGAAGTCCTGCTCAGAAACATAGCCACGGGCGTTTGTCATACCGACGCGTTCACGTTGTCGGGCGAAGATCCCGAAGGTATTTTTCCAGCCGTGCTTGGCCACGAAGGTGGGGCAATTGTCGAAGAAATCGGGGACGGCGTTACGTCTCTAAGCCCCGGCGATCATGTTATTCCTTTGTACACACCCGAGTGCGGCGAGTGCAGCTTCTGCACCTCCGGAAAGACCAACCTTTGTCAGGCAATTCGCATGACGCAGGGGCAGGGACTGATGCCGGACGGCACGTCCCGATTCTCATCCAACGGCAAAACTGTATATCACTACATGGGCACATCAACATTCAGCGAATACACGGTACTGCCGGAAATTGCCGTTGCCAAAATCAGCAAAGAGGCACCGCTCGAGAAGATCTGCCTGCTGGGTTGTGGCATTACGACTGGCATTGGTGCGGTACTCAACACGGCGAAAGTTGAGCCAGGTGCGACGGTCGCAATTTTCGGGCTGGGTGGCGTAGGACTAAGCGCCATTCAGGGTGCCTCGATGGCCAAAGCCGGTCGAATCATCGCCATCGACATCAACGAAGCCAAGTTCGAACTCGCCAAACAATTTGGCGCCACCGATACGGTGAACCCGAAAGACTACGATGAGCCGCTTCAGGATGTCATCGTCGAGTTAACAGGTGGCGGTGTCGACTACTCGTTCGAATGCGTTGGCAACACCGACCTGATGCGCGCAGCGCTGGAATGCTGCCATAAGGGTTGGGGTGAGTCTGTCATCGTCGGCGTCGCTGGCGCTGGAAAAGAAATTTCCACCCGCCCATTTCAGCTCGTCACAGGACGCGTCTGGCGCGGTACCGCATTCGGTGGGTGCAAAGGCCGTTCCCAATTACCGGGCATGGTCGAGCAATACATGAATGGCGATATAAAGATCGACGAATGCATCACTTACACGATGCCGCTCGAAGATATCAACAAGGCGTTCGACCTCATGCATGAAGGCAAGAGTATCCGTTCGGTGATTCATTTTTAGTGACTAGCGTTGCAGTAGCCTCAACATCGCAGCTCGCCGCCGACGCGGCTCGTGAACTGGCAGCAGAAGGCGGCAACGCGGTGGACTGCGCGCTCGCTGCGGCGCTATTGGCAATGAATACCGAACCTGGCGTATGTGCGATGGCCGGCGGTGCTTATATTACCGTCTGGTCAGCAGGCAGCGACCCTGTAACGATCGATGGCAATGTCGCGATTCCTGGAGCAGGCCTCGCTAACGCCGAACGCGGGCACGGCGCGGTCAACGTCAGCATGAAATACGGCGGCGGCATCGAGACACTCGTTGGCACAGGTTCCGTCGCGATTCCCGGAACGCTCGCCGCGATCGAGCACGCATGGAAAAAGTTTGGCGTTGCCGAATGGAAATCAATATTCGCACCGACCATACGAGCCGTGCGTGAGGGTTTTCCGCTGTCCGCAGCGTGCCACTACTACCTGGGCTACTCCGGTGAATGCATTTTTGGCCGCAGCGACGACGGCTATAACGCACTGCACCATGCCGATGGCTCACTCCATGACGCAGGAACGCTGATTGCTGTCCCGCACCTCGCCGATACCCTGGAAGCCATCGCTCATGAGGGCGCTCGCATTTTTTATGAGGGCGATCTCGGGCAGGCGCTGGTCACACATTGTCAGGACGGTGGCGGCATGCTGACGAGTATTGACCTGGCCAGTTATACCGCGCTCGAAAGGCGGCCATTGACCGTTGATATTGGAGACTGGCGCATCGCGAGCAATCCACCACCAGCCGTAGGCGGCACCATGCTCGCGGCAATGCTAATCGCGTGTGCCGATTTGGGCGACGCCCAGTGGACCTCTGTTGCACTCGAACGATTGATCGAGTCACAACGTGCGTGTCTCGATTATCGGAAACGTCATCTCGATCTCGCTGAGGACGTCGATACCGCAGCAGCGCGACTCATTGAAATTGCGCGCAACGGGCGTCTGCCGGATCGGTGGACATCCGCGTCGACTGTGCATACATCGGTTGTCGACGAAGACGGTACGGGCTGCGCAATTACCGCATCGTCGGGCTATGGATCGGGCGAAATGCCGGCGGGAACAGGGCTGTGGCTGAACAACTGCCTCGGGGAAATCGAACTCAATCGCCGTGGACTCGATGCTGGCCCGAGTGGCGCCCGGCTGCCGTCAAATATGGCGCCCAGCGTCGCTCGCCGGGACGGTGCGGTGCTCGCCGTCGGTTCTCCGGGCGCGGACAGAATCACCACGGCACTGCAGCAATTCCTGATCAACTATCTGCAAATGAATATGCCCCTGGAAGATGCAATTGCACACCCGCGCGTCCATATCGATACCAGTGGCAAGCAAGTGAGGCTGATGTCGGAACCGGGCCTTGACCTGCCGGATGTCGATCTGCCGACAAAAATATTCCCGGATATCTCGATGTACTTTGGCGGAGTGGGCGCGGCAGTTTTCGACAGCGACGCTGGTCTTCTCTGTGCGGCAGACCCACGACGCGAAGGTGGTACGTGTATCTACGCGCAATAGTTGTCGGCGCTATTATGTTCGCCGCCCAGCCGGCGCAGGCGGAGATCAGCGTAACGCGGGGCACGAATCTCTCAGTGGACGTCAATAGCGATGGTCGCCTGGCGATCGACCTGCTGGGTGATATCTGGGCCGTGCCAGCTGGCGGCGGTGACGCAACACAACTGACTCATGACCTGGGAACAGCGCAGCGCCCACGTTGGTCGCCGGACGGCCTGAAACTGGTTTACCAGGCGACTGCCGCCGGCAGCCACGGCTTGTGGGTGTACGAATTCGCTACCGGCAGCAGCACAAACATCAGCGGCGAATCGTACTTCGACCTTTATCCCACCTGGCATCCGGATGGCGATCGCCTGACCTATGCATCGGACCGCACTGGCGAAGGCTTTGACCTGTGGGAGGTCGATCTGCCCACCGGATTGCACTGGCGTCTGAGCGGTCAGCCAGGTGACGAAACGGAACCGGCGTGGTCATCCGACGGCAAGGACCTGGTCTACGTGCATCGTCTGCAGGATCGGTGGTCTCTTGTATTGCGTCGCCACGGACAGCCGGAAGAGATCATAATTACGACGACTGACAGGCTCGCGGCACCGTCCTGGCGGCCTGACGGCAGCCTCATAACCTACCTTCGCGGCAACGCTGCAAGCGCGACCATCGAGATGGCAATTTTATCTCAACCACGCCTGATTCGACCTTTTGAAACGAATGAAGACATCACTGTCGCTGCAGTGAGCTGGTTGGACAGACAGCAAATGTATTACTCGGCAAACGGCATCATTCGGCACCGTTCATTCAACGCCTGGTCGTCAAGCCCGGTGCCTTTTCGAGCGAGTATAGAGCCGCGAGAAACGATGCCCGTAGCACAGCAGGAAAGACGCGAGTTGCCCTGGCTGGACGAGCCAGGCGGTCGCTTGATCATTCACGCCGCAAGAATGTTTGATGGCATTGGCGGCGGCTATCAGCACGATCGTGACATCGTCATAGAAGGAGGTCGAATCGTCGCGGTCGAAGATCACCAACAACGTTCTGACGTGATCGTCATCGACTTGGGCGACCTGACGATCCTGCCGGGCTTTATTGATGCAGACGCCCGACTGCCGGCCGACCTGTCCACAAGCCACGGCCCGGAGCTTTTGGCAAAAGGCTTAACGACGCTCGTTGCCAGTCACGGCGACGTCGAGCGATTGAACGCGTTATGGTCCGGCAAAGGTGTGCCTGGCCCAAGACTGTTGGCCACGAACGATTGGCCGCTCGCGCCTGTCTCAAGACCTGAACTCGACGTGACATCGGCCGTGATTGGCAGCAACGGCACGGCGTTGCCTGCTGGTGACGCGCTTGGCGCGGCGTTTCGCACGTTGACAATGGCGGGCTTGACGCCGGAACAAATGCTCCGAGCCATCGGCG
This sequence comes from Pseudomonadota bacterium, assembly GCA_022573655.1. Classification (GTDB taxonomy): domain Bacteria; phylum Pseudomonadota; class Gammaproteobacteria; order Steroidobacterales; family Woeseiaceae; genus UBA1847. The sequence continues at coordinate 11,935 of JACZTO010000023.1, read as the reverse complement.
TCAACGCTGCGGCTGCGCTACGTGCGGACCCTTTCCTGGGACGCATCGCGACAGGTGCCGCAGCGGACCTTGTGTTTGTCGACGGCGACCCGCTGGCTGACATAAATTCAGCATTAAATGTCATCGCCGTGGTGCGTAACGGACGCTTTTTTAGCCTGTCGGGATTGAAGGACAGGGCTGAAATCGCAAAAAGTGTCGAATAATTTGACAGATTGAGCGAGGTTTCAATGGCTGGGCTCGTTCCATGGCAAATTGAAAATATTCGGCGGTGATACAACGCGACCATATTCGGCGGTGCTGCCATCGTCTACCACTCTTTTCACTTGTGCTTCAATGCCTTAATGCATACTGCTACGCTCTTGCATGATGTAGAACGCGGCAAAAACGTCGGCTTTATTTACAAAATAGTTGGATTGCCGGGGCGACAGCACTGATCAGTCGCTAAATCCTTGAATCTGTGTACGCGCCACGCGGGTTGGCACAGGACTTGCTTTTATTACCCTGCCCAAGCGAAGTGTAGCTGCACACGATAACGAAAACGGTCGGAAACAGGATTTAGACGCCAGAAGAATAATAATTATAAAAACAACAAGATCCAAATCCAATAACAATTAGAAAGACTCCGTAGCCGGTTATCGAATGTGCAGTTACCTCTTTTGAAAAAAAGAGAAATCTAGCCCCGCCGTTAATACCGCGGGGCTTTTTTTGTGCAGGTTTTTGGGGGCAACAATTATTGTGGCACTTATAGGTTACCCTGCGTGTCGAAACAGGTTCAACGCACTTCAGGGGACCATCATGACAAGAACGAACAGAGCAATAGCAACCCTGGCAATGACAGGCCTGGCGGCGATCGTCGTGGCTTGCGGCCAGCAATCCGCCGACAAGCCGGAAGCAATGGTCGATAGCGCGCCAGCCGCAGAAGCCGGCCCATCACTTTACGCGGCAGCTGTGGCCAGCACGGCACGTCCCGAGACCGATCGCGCCAGGGACGCATCTCGCAAGCCTGCAGCAGTCCTCGAATTCTTCGGCATCGAACCAGGCATGACGGTCCTCGACATGTTCACGGGCAGTGGCTACTACGCCGAAATCATCGCCAGCGTTGTCGGTGACGAAGGCAAAGTCATTGCCCATTCCAATGAAGCCTACCTTGGCTTCGTTGGCGATGCCTTCGAAGAGCGCTTCGGGAGCGGCCGGCTGGTCAATGTCGAGGTGCTGATGGCTGAGAACAATGAGTTGACGCTTGTGGCCAACTCGCTGGATGCCATCATGTTGGTGCTGTCGTTCCACGATCTTTATCACGACGATCCGGAAAACGGCTGGCCGCGAATCGACGGGCCTGCGTTTCTCGCCGAACTCAGGAAGGGTCTTAAACCAGGTGGAATCCTCGCAATTATCGACCACTACGCTGAAACCGGCGCACCGTCCGATGTCGGCGATACATTGCACCGCATCGACCCTGCAATTGTGAAGGCGGACATGGCAGCCGCAGGATTCGTACTGGATGCGGAAAGCGACATGCTGCGAAATCCGGACGATAATCTCGAGGTGATAGTTTTTGACCCCGATATTCGTGGCAAGACCGATCGTTTCGTCATGCGTTACCGCAAGCCCGAGTAATGCACAACAAGCCGCTTTTGCTGCTTTGTCTAACGCTCGTTGCCTGCACAGGTGGCGAGCAGGATTATTCCGAAGTCAGTATTTCGGAATTGCACGATCAATTGCAGCGTGGCGAGCTTCGCTCGGAGCAACTCGTTGGCTGGTACATCGATCGTATCGAAACCATTGATCGCATCGAATTCGGCACAAATGCAATCATCGAGATCAACCCGGATGCAATGCGCATCGCCAGGGCACTGGATGAGGAATGGCAAGTATCGGGCCCCCGTGGGCCAATGCATGGCATTCCGGTCGTACTCAAGGCCAACATCGATACAGGCGATCAGATGGCCACAAGTGCCGGATCTCTGGCGCTCGCTGATCACGCGCCTGGTTCAGATGCGTTTTTTGTCAAGCGACTGCGCGATGCCGGCGCCGTGATCCTCGCCAAGGCAAACCTGAGTGAGTGGGCGAACTTCCGCTCTACGCGTTCGTCCAGCGGATGGAGCAGCATCGGCGGGCAGACGAGAAACCCGTACGACCTGCGTCGTTCGCCCTGTGGTTCGTCAAGTGGCTCTGCCGTTGCGGTCACAGCCAACCTGACCGTCGTCGCCATCGGCACTGAAACGGACGGCTCGGTAATTTGTCCCGCGGGAATCAATGGCATTGTCGGCATCAAGCCAACGCTGGGCCTGGTCAGCCGCAGTGGCATCATTCCCATAGCGCACAGCCAGGACACCGCCGGACCTATGGCCCGGTCGGTGCGCGATGCCGCTATCCTGCTCTCCGCAATGACCGGCACTGACTCTGACGATGCGGCAACTGCGAATGCCCAGGTTCATCGCGATTACGCTGCAAATCTGACTGCTGACGGACTGCACGGTAAACGCATAGGAGTCATCAGGTCTTACTATGGCGCCGGCTCCAACCCGCATGTCGATGCAATATTGGAATCGAGCATCGCAGCAATGCAGGAGTTGGGAGCGATAATTGTCGATGATCTTCAATTCGACGCAAAAGAAATGTACGACGCCGAGTACGAGGTGCTGCTGTACGAATTTCGCGCCGACCTGAATGCCTACCTGGAGAAGTCCGCGGCCCCCATACAAAGCCTCGCAGACCTGATCGAATTCAATACCGCCAACTCCGACACTGTGATGCCGGACTTCGGCCAGGACATTTTCATCGACGCAGAAACCAAAGGCCCACTGACTGATGCGGCTTACATTGAGGCGCTGGAGACGAGTAAGCGAATTGCGCAATCCGGCATCAACGACTTGATTGACGAGCACCAGCTCGATGCTCTAATCGCACCAAGCAACGGGCCTGCATGGATGATCGACCCGGTAAATGGTGACAGTTTTGGGATCGGAAGCTCATCGCTTGCAGCGGTTTCAGGATATCCCAGCATTACCGTACCTGCAGGCTACGTAGCGGGCCTGCCAATCGGTCTTTCCTTCATGGGAAAAGCCTGGAATGAGAAGCAGCTCATAGAGATTGCCTACGCTTTTGAGGAGACTACCAAGGCACGACATGCACCTGAATTCTGATCTCGCAGGCACGCCCGATGTTCAAAGCCATTCGCATTTCGATATTGCTGTTTATTCTGTTCTTCGTGGCAGTCAACACATGGCTGACCCAAGCGCGCAGTACGGACTGGAACAACAGTTTGTGGATCAAGATATATCCGATCAACGGCGATGGCAGCAGCGAGTCTGCGAAATACATCAAGCAGCTAAAGGTGAGCGATTTCGCGGCCATTGAAGAATTTATTGCCAAAGCAACCAGGAATTATTCGAGAAATGTCGCCAGACCCGTGCGGATTGAACTCGGCAGCGAGATCAAGGAGCAACCCCCCGAACTCGGCCCGGCACCAAACTCGGTGGCAGTCATGCTCTGGTCATTCAAGATGCGCTGGTGGGCCGGCAGCGTTACGGATTCTCAGGATCGTATCGATCCGGATGTGCGCATTTTCGTTCGCTACCACAAACCTGAAACTACAGTAGTGCTCGAGAATTCGGTCGGCCTGCAGAAAGGCATGGTCGGCATCGTGAACGGCTATGCAAGTCGCCGCAGTCGGGGCACGAATAACGTTATCATCGCGCACGAGTTTTTGCACACGCTGGGTGCGACGGATAAATACGATGCGTCCGACGGGCAGCCTATTGGTCCCGATGGGCTCGGCGAACCCGAGCGCAAGCCGCTCTACCCACAACGCTATGCCGAAATCATGGGCGGCCGTATCGCGAAGTCGGAGTATGACTCCTACATTCCAAAGAGCCTGAAATATGCGGTGATTGGCGCGCTCACAGCCAGCGAGATTAATCTGTCCGACTAAGCTACGCTGGGGCGATGTCCCGCAATGGATCACCACTATTCTCCTGCCGAAATCTCCGCGTTAGCGTCGCCGGCCGGATCCTCGTCGATGCACTGGACATAGACGTAGAGCGCGGTGAATTGATCGCAGTGCTGGGGCAGAACGGTTCAGGCAAGTCGTTAACTCTGCACACATTCGCCGGGCTGCGCGCCGCGGAGTCAGGGACAGTCGAGCTCAACGGAATGGATGTCGCGACAGCAGACCGCCAGGAAACTGCAAAGTACCTGGCGTTGTTGCCACAACACGTCGATGACATTTTTCCGGCGACAGTTCTCGATACCGCGCTTATCGGCCGACATCCACACATCGGCCGCCTCAACTGGGAGTCAGACGCCGACGTGGAATATGCACTAGCGGCATTGTCGTCGGTCGACCTGGAGGAGCTCGCATCCCGTGATGTGCTGACCTTGTCGGGCGGTGAACGCAGGCGCCTGGCAATCGCCCAGGTGCTCACGCAGCAGCCGCAACTCTTTCTCCTCGACGAGCCCACCAACCACCTTGACCCGCAACACCAGCTCGAAGCACTGCGCCTGTTTCGTGAAAAAGCTGACGATGGCGCGGCGATTATCGCCAGTTTGCACGACGTGAATCTCGCCGTGCGTTTCGCCGATCGCTGTTTGTTGCTCTATGGAGATGGCCGCTGGGATCTGGGCCCGAGCAGCGACATTCTGGACACGACGCGGCTCAGCGCCCTTTATACAACCGCAATGGATACTGTCGATTGGCGCGGTCGCAAACTGTTTATCGCGTCAGGCGACGTAGCCTTTTAGCTTGCCCAGGTAGCGACTGTGGAGTGACGGATTCGCGGCAAGCACCGAGCGCGTCTCGAGACCGGGCTTGTCACCATTGAGATCGGTGAATACACCGCCAGCTTCGCTCACGATGATGGCCAGCGCAGCAATATCCAGGATGTTCACGTCGGACTCGATAACCGCCTCGATTTTTCCAGCCGCAAGCAAATGGTAGTGATAGAAATCGCCATAACCGCGGATCCTGTCAGCCTGCGCCACGATGTTGCCCAGTTGTGCCCAACCATCGCTTGCCGCCAGAGACTTGAGATTACCCGTCGACACTGTGGCCAACCCAGGGTCGCCAATATCGCTCACTGTCAGTCGCTCGCCGTTTAGCCATGCACCCTGCCCTTTTTCGGCCCAGGCGAGCTCGCCCATCATCGTGCCACTCGATACACCCAGTATTATTTCGTCGTCGTGCATAAGCGCGATCTGCGTCGAAAAAAACGGGTTCTGCCGCAAGAAGTTCTTGGTGCCGTCGATCGGGTCGACTAACCAGAGAAATTCCGCATCCGCCTTTGTGCGGCCGGTTTCCTCGCCAAAAAATCCATGCTGCGGAAATTCACCGAGGATGACTTTACGTATCGCCTCTTCGCACTCGACGTCGGCCCGAGTGACGGGCGTCATGTCTGCTTTGGTCGTCACAACCAGGTTGCTGCTATACAAATCGCGACTGATAGCAGCAGCTTTCCCGGCTGCGGCGAGTGCTGCCCGCAAGAATTCGGATGCGCTTTCCTGGTTAAAGCTTGCCACCGTGAGCAACAATCCTGAGTTTGATAATAGACGGCGCAACTATGGCGGCAAGCGGGACAAGAAACAAGCGACCGTCCTTGACAGCGGCATGGCAGCTCCCTATCGTTGCAGCCTCATCAGGTGAACCCGAAATGGCTTGTTTCGGGTGAACGGGAAGTTGGTGATTCGCCAGTTTCGAAATTTCTACTGGCGCAAATCCAACGCTGCCCCCGCAACGGTGATCGAGTTAATCCGTAGCCCCCCTGTTGGCGAAGCATTCGTCAACAAGGAGCCACTGCGAACCAGCGAGTGTTCGTGGGAAGGCGCTACCGAAGGAGAAATCCGCTCGTAAGCCCGGAGACCGGCCCGGTGAACACGCGAATGGCGCGGCGGGCGCATGTTCGGACGCGCCATCAGGCGTCCTCTTCTCCCTCCGTATCATTCAGTTTCGACATTTATGGGGCGTGCGGGCGGCACGCATGGGAGACTGCACATGAAGTTTTCTTTGTCATTTTCTCTGGCAGCATTGTCAGTGGTGTTATCACACGACCTACTTGCGGCGGACATCGGTCCTGGCGATACCATTATCGTCACCGCGACACGAACCGAGATTCCGCTGTCCGATTCGTTGGTGCCTGTCACTGTTATCACGCGTGCGGATATCGAATTATCGCTGGCAACGGATCTGGCCGAGTTGCTGCGTTTCGAGGCGGGCATCGACATCGCGCGTTCGGGCGGAGCCGGCCAGTCAACTTCGATTTTCCTTCGTGGTACCGAGAGCAACCACACGCTGGTGCTGATCGACGGCGTTCGAATGAACCCCGGCACATTGGGCGGTGCAGCGATTCAGAATATCGCACCCGAGCTTATCGAACGTATCGAAATCGTAAAAGGGGCACGTTCCTCGCTGTTCGGCACAGATGCAATTGGCGGAGTGATCAACATCATCACACGCCGCGTAGATACCGAATTCATTGAAGCCAGCCTGGGCAGTGGCAGTTTCGATTCACAATCGGGCCACGTTTTCGGTGGTAACCACAGCGACGACGGAGAATTTACCGTAGCACTCAATTGGCAGTCAACCGACGGCTACGCGCCAAGAACCGACTCCGACATCGAGCGCGGCTATGACAATTTGTCTATCAGTCTTTATGGCGCACGTCGTATCGGCAACAGTGAACTGAGCATCCGTCACTGGCGCGCCGAGGGCAACGTCGAATACCTCGATTTTTTCCTGACGCCGGTCGATCAGGATTACAAGAACAGCGTCACAGCTGTTGGCCTTGATACCGAATTTTCCAATGCGGGCAACAGCAAGCTCATCGTTTCGTACATGCAAGACGATATTCGGCAGACGCAGAATGCGGATTTCGTCGAGTCGAATCGCCTCAGTCTCGACTGGCAATACAGCCACGCGTTCGAGCGGCATACGATGACGGGCGGTCTATATTTCGTTGATGAAAGTGCCAGCGCGTTGTCGTTCGGCTCGAGCTTCGACGAAGATACGGAGGTTCGCGCTATATTTTTGCAGGACCAGGTAGCCATTGGGCGCCACAAAGCGTTCGCCGCGATTCGATTGACCGACCATGAATCCTTCGGCAACCAAACGACCTGGAACGCGGAATATGGCTTTGAAATCAATGCTGCCTGGACGGTCAACATGGGTCTCGGGCACGCCTTCCGTGCACCTGATGCGACAGATCGTTTCGGTTTCGGCGGTTCGACCGATTTGCGGCCGGAGCTCGCCGACGAAGTGCAGATTGGGTTTCGCTATGCTCCCGGAAATGGTCACAGTGTCGACCTGGAATTTTACGCAAACGACATTGAAGATCTTATCGATTTTGATTTCGCGACATTTACGCTGCAAAACATTGGCGCAGTTGAAATTCGTGGCATACAACTGAGTTACGAGTATCGCGGTGAGAATTTTTCGATTCGGACAGACATCGTCAATCAGAAAGCCGATGACGAGACGACGAACACTCGCCTGCTACGTCGGGCCGAGCACAGCGCCACGATAAACTACACGCAAAACATAGGCGTGCATCGAATTGGTCTGTCGGTCCTCGTCAGCGGGGACCGCATGGACTTTGGATTTCCTGAAAATGTCACGCTCGACGGCTATGTCGTCGCGAATCTGACTGGCCAGATACAACTCGGCGACTCCTGGCAGCTTAACGTACGTATTGAAAACCTGTTCGACGAAGAATACCAGACAGTTGATAATTACCGCATGCAGGAACGCAGCGGCTTTGTCGAACTTAAGTACCGCTGGCGTTAGAATCGGGCGATGGGACACCGACTCAGCAAAATCTACACGCGTACGGGCGATGACGGCACCACGGGTCTTGGCGACGGCAGTCGTGTCCGCAAGGACTGCGTCCGCGTCGAAGCATACGGTACGGTCGACGAAGCCAATAGCGCCATCGGCGTCGTGCTGTCTGCTACAGCGATCCCTGACACGATTCAGACCTGCCTGACAGACGTACAACACGACTTGTTTGAACTCGGCGGCGAGCTGTGCATCCCGGGTCACAGCGCGGTAAGCGAGGCAACCATCGAGCGTCTTGAAAACGACCTCGACGGATTCAACGCCGCCCTTCCCAGGCTCAAGGAATTTATCTTGCCTGGCGGCGGCCCGGCGGCAGCCGCATGTCATCTGGCCCGCGCCATCGTGCGGCGCGCTGAGAGAAGGGTATTGTCGCTCGCCAGCGCCGAAGAAGTTCGACCCGAGGTTGTGAAATATCTGAATCGTTTGTCAGACCTGCTATTCGTGATCGCGCGCGTACTGGCGCGTGAAGAGTCAGGTCAGGAGGTGCTCTGGAACCGTGAGAGACCGTAACGCCTTACTCATGAGCACGGCATCACCCGGACACAGAGTGGAGAATTCCTCAGTATCGCGAATCGCATCCGGTGCAACATCTCTGCTGCGCGCAACGTAGCCCAGCTTTTCAAAAAACGAATCTGCATCGATCGTCAGCAACCATAGTTCCTGGATACGACCAGTGAGCGCAACAGGCCGAAATCCTTAAACGACTCCAAACCGATCACTCCTTGCACTTCCTCCTGTCTGTACGCGACTAGCGCAATTCGCTCGGCACACAGGTCTGCGATCGGCAATGCCGCTTCGCCTAACAATTCGAGAGCAGCAGGAAGATCCTGCGCAGTCGCTGGTCGAATGCCACTGGCGCCGGTCATTCGACAGACGCCTGATCCCGATTGATTCGTGCTTGTTGCAGCGCGATGCACATGGCCTGACCCGCGTTGATCAGCCGCCCCGTCGCCCTGCCGATTTCATCAGCCGGCAGCAGGAACTGATTGCCGTATCGGATTGCGCCGATGGCAGGCCAACGCTCCCATTCGATAAACGCGTCGTCACCAGCGTCGGTGCTCGCGAGCATCACCTCCGGATCACGATCCACCACAGCTTCGACATCGACTGTCGGTGCAAGCGCGTTCAGATCGCCGAAAATATTATTGCCCCCGCAGATCGAGATCAGCTCACTGACAAAATGTTCGCCGTTGACGGTATAGAGCGGCCGCGAGGAGACCTGGTAAAAAACCCGAATCGCTGGCTCTTGCTGGTAGCGGTCCCGCAATGACTGTATTTGCAGGCGAAAATCCGACGCCGCTTTCGCCGCGCCGTCACGATGCCCTGTCAGCTCACCCAACGCCAGCATCGCTGTTGCAATGTCATCCAGGCCGCGCGTTCGAATCGTCGCTACGTTGTAGCCAACAGCACGCAGCTCGTCGACGGTATGCGCCGGCGTCCCGCTCTCCCACACAAGCAGTAAATCGGGTTCCAATAGCATCAATTGCTCCTGGTCGACCGTAAATGCATCGCCAACAACGGGTAACTCCAGCACCTCACGAGGATAATCAGACCAGGCACTCACTCCTACAAGGCGTTCCCCTGCGCCGATTGCAAAGACAAGCTCGGTCAGGTTGGGTGCCAGCGATACGATGCGCTGCGCAGATTCGGGTATGGAGGCGGTTTTTTTTTGCTCGGAACACGCAGTGACAATAGCCGTCATAAGGACAACCGCCATCAGTGCCTGCCCGCGCGTCACCGCGTCAGGCCATACAATGTCATTGCGGCGATGATGACTGCCCAGATAATCACCAGGCGAAACACCAATCGTTTGGCGGCGGTTGCACCACGAATACCGCGCTCGGTAGCGCTTTCATCAGGCTGGTCCTGAATCGCCAGTGCAGCGACACCAACCCGGGCAAGAAGATGTTCGCTATGTTCCGATGACGACGCATCGCGCTCTGTGGACGGCGCACGCAGGGCTGCGAGCGCCTCATCAAAATTTCCGGCGGTGGCATAGCCAACCGCGGTAAGACGTGCCGGAATCCACGTAAACCACCCATGCAGCATGATAGCCGCATGTCGAATTCGCGCCGCAATGCCATCGCTTTCCTCGTCCCGCGCCGCAGTAAACACCGCTCGTCGCCTGATCAGATCCGTTACACGATATGCCCAGGCTGCCAGTGGTCCGAGGACCACGAACCAGAACACAATGGCGAACAAGCGATTGTTCGCCTGCACGCAAACCGCCTCCTCTACCCGGCCAATGCGTTCACGCTCATCCGCAGGTACGTCGCCCTCGACAATGGCTTTGGCAGCGTTCTGAATCTGCTCCTCGTCTTCTGATTCCAAAGCCCGACAGTATGCGTCGATCTCTTCGCCGATATCGCTTGGGCCCAGCGAAAAGAACAACACGACGATTGCGAGCAGCAGATAGGCGAAGCCATGCAGGGTGCCGCCGAAACTGAAAATCACGCCGAACACCGGCAGAACCAGAACGACAGCAAGCAGAATGACCGGGATCAGCGCCGGCCAGTTGGCAACGCGTTCTGCCTCACGAAACCCAAGATCAATCAGCCGATCCAGCCAGCGTAACCGGCGCCAGCGAAACAATTGCGTCGCGAGTCTCTCGATGAGCAATCCGATAAGGAGGGCGATCAGGTTCATTCGGTGTCAATTCTCATTTGGCTTCCCGAGTGCATCATACAAGCGCAGCCAGTCGAAAGCAGGACCTGGATCGCTCTTGCGACTGGGAGCGACGTCACAATGACCCACTAGCTGGCGCGCTGAGATATCGGGATAAGCGCAACAAGTTGCCTGAATGACGGCACAAAGCACCTCGTACTGACGATCATCGTAGGCGATCCGGTCTTCACCCTCGAGCTCCACACCGATCGAGAAATCATTGCAGTGTTTACGACCGCGAAAACTCGAATCCCCGGCATGCCAGGCACGCTCCGTGAATGGCACAAACTGGACCAGGCTGCCGTCTCGTCGAATGAGTAAATGCGCCGACACTTTCAGTCCCCGAATCTCGCCATAATAGGGATGCGCGTCCCAATCGAGCTCGTTCATGAACAACGCCTCGATTTCTGCACCGCCGAATTCGCCCGGCGGCAGACTGATGCCATGCAGGATTATTAGTTCGGGCACTGCGCCATCTGGACGCTCGTCCCGATTCGGACTAGGGCAAAAACGCGCCGGGGTGATCAGCCCGGTGTCGAGATTGATCTCAAATTCACCCGGCACGGCACGCTCGGATCAGGCATGATTTCGTAGTCATGAAGACGAGGCTATTTGTTTCCAGCGCATTGATCAACGATACCGAGATCGAACTGGACGGCGATCAAGCGCGATACCTGAGTCGGGCCTTGCGCGCGCGTGTCGGTGACCGCCTCAATCTGTTCGATGGCAACGGTGCCGAATGGACCGCGGCGATCCTGCAGATCAGCAAGAATACCGTGACGTTACGAATCGATGACAGTCATGAGGCCGGCACGGAGTCACCACTAAGGGTGCATCTGGTGCAGGGTATCTCGCGCGGCGAACGCATGGACTTCGTCGTGCAAAAGGCCACCGAACTCGGCGTAAAGCGCATTACCCCGGTTCTAACGGAATACTCCATGGTCAAACTTGATGGATCTCGCGCCGAAAAGCGCCGTGATCACTGGCAAAGGATAGCAACAAGTGCCTCTGAGCAATCCGGCCGCGTCCGCTTGCCGCTGATCGACACACCAATACCATTGAAGAACTGGCTGGGTGACAAGCCGCAGCGAATCGACACCGAGCTGATTCTCAAACCAGGCGCTGCTGCGACGCTCCCGTCGTTGCGACCGCCGGAAACAAAAATCTGTGTGTTGGTAGGCCCGGAAGGTGGCTTCAGTGACAGCGAATACGAGGACGCTGAAATTTCAGGTTTCAAAGCTGTGTCGCTGGGACCGCGGGTCTTGCGCACAGAAACCGCCGCGATTGCGACTCTCGCAATGTTGCAGTCGCTGTGGGGAGATCTGCGCTAGCGACATCAGTTTGACCAGGGGCTTCCATAGGGAAGCTCTGATCAATTCAGTGCATCCCTAAGCTTGCAGTGCCTCTCGCGCCAGCATTTCCTCAAGTTTTTCGAGGTCCGGT
>JACZTO010000022.1 GCA_022573655.1 Pseudomonadota bacterium | reverse complement strand
TGTGATGGGTGGCCGGACCGTGACAGGCTTCGCAGCCGACCGAAATTTCCGAGTACGTCGTATCGAAGGAATGTGTAGCGGCGTCGTAACCCATAACAAGGTTTGTTGAATGACATTCGGCGCACATGAAATTCCAGTTCTGATTGCGGCCTGTCCAATGAAGCTCATCGGCCGGCCCTATGTATTCATCGTCATAGAGGTGAAACCAGCGCTGGCCGCCATCGCCCAGCGTGCGCGTGTCCCATGAAAACGGTAACGACTGCAGACGGCCACCCGGGAATTCAACGAGGTACTGTTGCAGCGGGTAGACGCCAAATGTATAGGCGACACGATAGTCTTGCTGCTCTCCCTGGCTATCCGCAGTGCGCACGAAGTACTTACCATTGCGTGTAAAAAAGCTTGTGGTGGTTCCAAAGTACTCAAATTCCGCGGCCTCGAAATCGGCTAGCACCGTCGATGAGTCCGCAACTTGCATGGCCAGCTCATGGTCAGAACCCAGCCAGTCCCGATACTGGGCCGCATGGCAGGATTTGCATGCCGTGGAACCAACGAAATCGGCAGGGCTCGGCGGCAACGGCTCATGCGAGTCGCTACAGGCAGCGATCAAAGCGACGCCAAGCACGACAAAATGTGTTGGCATGATTTTCATGGGGACCAATCTTCAATCAGAATTTGAGCAATTGCACGGAGAATTTGATCCGGCCCACAAACAGAATTGTGTCTCGGCGGCATAGCGGCGATAATCGCCGCCGGTCCGCGTCGGCGTCCTCGCGACGGTCAGCCGCAAATTCCGCCAGGCCTGGAAGGGAGCAACGGTAGCGGTGACACCGGGTGCCGGGGAGCAGCTGGCGCGGGCCACTTGCGTTACACTGAGCGATTATCTTTAAGTGCAATAATCTATGAGTTACCTTGCCCTGGCTCGCAAATGGCGGCCCAAAGACTTCTCGGAAACCGTCGGCCAGGAGCATGTGCTGCGGGCACTGATAAATGCCCTCGAATCCGGCCGCCTGCATCATGCCTATTTGTTTACGGGTACGCGTGGTGTTGGCAAAACGACCATCGCTCGCATACTCGCCAAAGCACTCAACTGTGAGACCGGGGTTACAGCCGAACCCTGCGGTAAATGCAGTGCCTGCATAGAAATCGATGAGGGACGTTTCATTGACCTGATCGAGGTCGATGCCGCATCGAAGACAAAAGTCGACGATACCCGTGATTTGCTCGACAACGTCCAGTACGCGCCCGCACGCGGTCGCTACAAGGTGTACCTGATCGACGAAGTTCACATGTTGTCCAGGAGCTCGTTCAACGCGCTTCTGAAGACGCTCGAAGAGCCCCCTGCACACGTCAAGTTTCTGCTTGCAACCACGGACCCGCATAAGTTGCCGGCTACAGTCTTGTCGCGTTGTCTGCAGTTCAATCTCAAGCGCATGACGCCGAAAGTGATTTCCGATCGTCTCGAGCATATCTGCAAAGCTGAAAGCATTGAGTATGATTCTGCAGCACTCGCGATGCTTGCGCGCGCTGCCGATGGCAGCATGCGCGATGCGCTTAGTCTGTTGGATCAGGCGATCGCGTATTGCGGCGGCAAGATCGAAGCGCAGCCCACCGCGGTGATGCTGGGGACGATTGATCGCGATTATGTTATTCGCATCCTGCGCCTGCTGGCCGATAATGATGCCAGGGGTCTTGTGGATGCGATCCGTGAGATCGACGAACAATTTCCGGACTATGCGCGCTTGCTGGAAGACCTGGCCAGAGATTTGCAGCGCATTGCCGTCTATCAGATTGTCGGTACTTGCGACAGCGATGACGACCTGTCCGAGCAGGAGTTTGCCGAACTCGCCGCTGCGATGCCAGGCGCCGACGTACAATTGCTGTATCAAGTCGCGATCATGGGCAGGCGAGATCTGCATCTCGCACCAGACCCACGCAGTGGTGTGGAGATGACGTTATTGCGCATGCTGGCCTTCAAACCCGGCATTGACGAGGTGACGGGCGCTGCGTCCGGCGTTAAGGCTGCGACCAAAACGGCTCATAAACCGGACACGTCAGCAGCGGTGCGCAAAGTAGTCCAGGCACACACGCCGCCGGACGCGGCGGCACAGTCGCGAACATGGTCAGATCCGGACTGGGGTCAATTGGTCATGCAGATGGAGCTAACGGGTGCCGTACGCTTGCTGGCCAGCAACTGTGCCTATCTGCACCGCAAACAAAATACTGTATGCCTTGCTCTGGATCCGCGCTCCGAGTCACTGTTAACAAAGGCGCGCACGCTAGAGCTCGCGGAGTACTTGTCGAAGTATTTTGACGAGCGGCTGACTGTGGATATTGCTATTGCCGCCGAGCTTGCGGAGACGCCCGTGCAAGAGGATGCACGCATGGTGGATGAAGAGCTGGAGGCCGCACGTCGAACGCTGGAGGCAGATCCGAATGTGCAGTCGCTGAAAGATATGTTTGGTGCCGAGTTAAAGACCGACACAATCGAGATCATTGCAGGAGACAGTGAATGAAAGGCGGCATTGGCCAATTGATGAAGCAAGCGCAGGAAATGCAGGCCAGTATGAAAAAGGCGCAAGATGAAATGGCGTCAGTTTCTGTCACCGGTGAGTCCGGGGCGGGCATGGTGCGTATTACGATGACCTGTCAGCATCAGATACAGGCATTGCAAATCGACGATTCTCTGCTCAAAGAGGACAAGGATATGCTCGAGGATTTGATAGTGGCGGCGTTCAATGACGTTATCCGTCGTGTTGAGAAAACCATTCAGGAAAAATTCTCCGGCATGGCCGCCGGCATGGGCTTACCGCCCGGAATGAAGTTGCCGTTTTAATTCACGATGTCTTATTCACCACTACTCGTTCGTTTGATCGACGGCCTGCGTTGCATGCCGGGCATCGGTCAGAAGTCTGCGCAGCGCATCGCTTTCCATCTGCTGGAACGGGATCGCGATGGCGCGGGGAATCTCTCGTCGGCGCTTGCCGATGCAGTTACTGGCATTGGGCACTGTAGTCGCTGCAGGATGTTCACCGAGCAGGAGCTGTGTTCGATCTGCTCTGCGAGCGGGCGTGACGCAACGCTGTTGTGCGTCGTTGAGTCTCCTGCAGACGTCATGGCAATCGAGGACGCAACCGGTTTTCGCGGCATGTATTTCGTACTGATGGGTCACCTGTCGCCGCTCGATGGAATAGGCCCTGAAGAATTGGGCCTGGCTGGTCTTGAGGTCTGGCTGAATGGCGGGGAAGTGGTTGAACTCATCATCGCGACGAATCCGACTGTGGAAGGTGATGCAACTGCTCATTACCTTGCCGACATGGCCAGGCGCCTGAAGGTCAAGGCGAGTCGCATCGCTCACGGCGTACCGCTTGGCGGCGAGCTGGAGTTTGTAGATGGTGGCACGCTGGCACATGCATTCTTCGGCCGGCGTCCTGTCGACTAGAGGGGAATTGAAGTGCCGGACGCCAATCAGGACTGTCTTTTTTGCAAGATACTGGCGGGTGATATTCCTGCAGATATTATTTTCGAGTCGGATACGGCTATCGCGTTTCGCGATATCAATGCGCAGGCTCCGACTCATGTCGTGATTATACCGCGCAAGCACATTGCGACGATTAACGATATTGGCGAGGCGGATCAAGTGATAGTCGGCAGTCTTTATCTAGCGGCCAGTGCGATTGCCCGCGATGAGGGGATTGCAGAGGTCGGTTATCGTGTGGTCATGAATTGCAATGCGGCCGCAGGTCAGACCGTATTTCACATTCACCTGCATCTGCTGGGCGGCAGGGCGCTGGGCTGGCCACCCGGATAATGTGTCCCCGGGCGTAAACTTGTCCCGGGGTACCTGTCAATATCGGCTGGCCGAAAGTTTTTCCGTCAGGTTCATCATGCGCTTGTAGCTCTCGTAGCGGCGCGCGGAAATAATGTTTTCCGCAACCGCCTGCTTAATCGCGCATCCGGGTTCCCGAAGATGTATGCAGTTGGCGAATCGACAGTCCTGTGAGCGTGCGGCAATTTCTCTGAAGCCTTGAGCTGCATCCTTCGATGAGGCTAGCGCTGGCGCATAATCGCGCACACCGGGCGAATCGATCACCGAGCCATTGCCCGGTAACGGGATCATGACCGAGTTGACGGTGGTGTGCCGGCCTTCGCCTGATTTGTGAGAAATGCTGGCAGTGCGCTGCGCGGCGTTTGCCGTCAGGCGATTTATGATGCTCGACTTGCCCACACCTGACTGACCTACAATGATTGCGCATTGCCCGGCAAGGACGTTTTGAATCTCTGCGATACCGGCTGCAGTTTTCGCGCTGCAGCGGACAACGCTATAACCGATCTTTGAGTAGTCGGCGAGTTCCGTCGTTGCTCCGTCGCCGCCAGGATCGAGATCTGTCTTGTTGAAGACCACGGCCGCATCGATGCCCATGATTTCGGCCGCACAAAGGTAGCGATCCACGATATACCAGTCCGGCTTCGGTGACGTTGCTGCAACCACCATCAGAAGTTCCAGGTTGGCAGCGAGCACTTCAACCTGGCCCCTGTTGTTCGGCCGCGTCAGCTGATTGCGACGCGGCAGAATCGACGTTATGAGCCAGTCTGACTCATTTTCGATTGCTTCCGCATGTACCTGATCGCCGCAAACAGGTTTCAGTCGCTTGCCCTTGATCCGGGCATTGACTTCATCTCCATTCGCAAGGCGCAGGCGCATGCGCCGGCTGTAGGTTGCGATAACGACGGCTGATTGCTGACTCATTGTGAAAGTATGCCGTCATGTGAGCAGCCTTGCACTCTCAGTCGATGTAAACTGCAACAGTCAACCTCACAGGAAAACAAGAATATGCCCGACAATGCGCCAGAACGAGCGGCCAATTTGATCTGGATCGACCTGGAGATGACCGGTCTTTGCACCACAACCGACACGGTGATCGAAATTGCCACCGTTGTGACGGACAGACATCTCAACGAACTGGCGGCAGGGCCAGTGATGGCTGTGCGCCAGTCGGCAGAGACGATGGGTGCAATGGATGAATGGAATTCGCAGCAACATGAAAAGTCGGGATTGACTGCGCGAGTTCTTGCCAGCGATGTCAGCACGGCAGAGGCAGAGCAGGCGACACTCGATTTTCTCAATAAATGGGCCGATGCAGGTGCATCACCCATGTGTGGGAACAGTATCTGTCAGGACCGTCGCTTCCTCGCCCGCGAGATGCCGCAGCTGGAGAAATTCTTCCACTATCGTAATCTCGACGTCAGTACGTTGAAAATTCTGGCCCAGCTTTGGGCGCCGGATGTCGCGAAAGGATTTACCAAAGAATCGGAACACCTGGCGCTGGCAGACATCCGTGACTCGATCGCGGAACTCGCCTGGTACCGCGAGCATTTGTTCGATGCCTGACAAAGCCTTCGCTGAATCCGCAGAACGCAATAGCGGGCCAATCCTTGAGGTGTTGCGAAGCGAATTCGCGCAGTGTCGAAATGTGTTGGAGATCGGTTCCGGTACGGGGCAACATGCCGTTCGTTTTGCGTCGACATTGGAGTATCTGCAATGGCAAACCAGCGATCTCGCTGAAAACCATGAATCAATCGAGGCCTGGATTGCTGACTCAGGACTCACCAATATTGCCTCGCCATTATCGCTGGATGTCAGGACCGCGACCTTGCCAGAGCATTGCTACGACGGGATTTACTCGTCGAATACAGCACACATAATGAGCTTCGCCGCCGTCGAGGACATGTTTTCGATTGTCGGCCGCGCACTGTGTGATGGCGGCGCGTTCTGCCTCTACGGGCCTGTGCGTCAGCATGGCGAATTCAACACGGCAAGCAACGCCGAGTTTGATCGGACTCTGCGCGCACGTGACCCGGAAAGTGGCATACGCGACCTCGAAGATCTCGACGAACTTGGCTCGCGACACGGGCTTGCGCGAACTCATTTCTATGCGATGCCAGCCAATAACCATATTGCAGTCTGGCGAATGGGGTGAACGCATGACGACGCATAAGGGAGGTTGCCACTGCGGCGCAGTGAAATTCGAAATCGAGGCGTCCGCAGATATCGAGGCGACAGAATGCAATTGCAGTATTTGCAAGCAATGTGGATTCCTGCACTTGTTTGTGTCACGGGATAATTTCCAACTTCTGCAGGGCGACGAATCAATTGCGACCTACACATTCAATACTGGCGTCGCGAAACACTATTTCTGCAAGCACTGTGGCGTTAAGTCGTTTTATGTGCCGCGATCGCACCCAGACGGGCTCAGCATCAATGTCAACTGCATTGACGATGCAACGATTGCATCGCTGCAGATCACGCCATTTGATGGCCGTAACTGGGAACAGAATGCCCAGAAACTGTCGCCTTTAAGCGACTGATTTATCTAATAATTAGCTGGCGACAAAGGCAGCCTTGTCATATAGTTGTCGAGTTCGGTTGAGGTTCATGATGAGATGAAGATGATGACTACCATTCGCGCACTGCTGCTGTGTGTGCTGCTCATTGCTTCGGCATCTCTCGCTGTGCCTGCATGGGTTAGCGATGAATTTGAAATTACCCTGCGGTCTGGCCCGAGCACGAGTAATGCAATTCAGCTCATGGTCAGTAGCGGCATGCAACTGGAAGTGCTGGAACGAGATGCCGAAAGCGGTTACTCGCGTGTACGGACGCCCGGCGGTACCGAAGGCTGGGTCCTGACGCGTTTCCTGATGGACGAACGCAGTGCGCGAGAAAGGCTGCAAAGGCTGACCAGCCAGTTGTCGAGCGCAAATTCACGCAGCACGACCCTTGACACGCAATTAACGGACATCCGCGGCGAGTACGATGCGTCGAATCGGCGCATTGCGACCCTGGAACGCGAGAAAGCGGCAATCGAGCAGGAACTCGCTGCTATTAAACGCACAGCTGCGAACGTTCTGGGCGTCAACGAGCAGAATACTGTGCTGATGAACCAGCTTGCTGCCGAGCAAATTCGTGCCGATACGCTGGATCAGGAAAACCGTCAACTGAGCAGTCAATCGACACGTTATTGGTTCTTGGCGGGTGCCCTGGTCATATTGGTAGGCATTTTAGTGGGAATCTGGCTGCCGCGCGTACGCTGGCAACGCCGCACGCGCTACGATCGTTTCTAGCGAAGCTCTGCGCACCCCGACAGACCGACCTATATTTTTTTGCCAGCGAGAAACATCCAGGTTTCGACGACCGTGTCGGGGTTGAGTGACATGCTCTCAATACCCTGATCAAGTAACCAACGTGCGAAGTCCGGGTGGTCTGATGGGCCCTGACCACAAATCCCGATGTACTTGCCTTGTTTCTTGCACGCGGAAATTGTCATCGTCAGCAGGGCCTTGACGGCGTCGTCGCGCTCATCAAAAGTGTCCGCAATGAGTGCTGAGTCGCGATCGAGTCCGAGCGCCAGTTGTGTCATGTCATTCGAACCAATCGACATGCCATCGAAATGTTCGAGATACTGGTCGGCGAGCAATGCATTTGTCGGTAGCTCGGACATCATGATGATTTTCAAATCGTCCTTGCCGCGTTTCAGGCCGTTCTCCGCCAGCGCTGCTATGACGTCCTTCGCCTGTTGTACCGTGCGTACGAACGGAATCATTATTTGCACGTTCTTGAGTCCCATTTCGTTGCGTACCCTTTTAAGTGCCTCGCATTCGAGATCAAAGCACGGACGGAAACTCTTGGAGACGTAACGTGCAGCGCCGCGAAACCCCAGCATGGGATTTTCTTCCTTGGGTTCGTAGGTCTCGCCCCCGATCAAGTTGGCGTATTCATTAGACTTAAAATCTGACAGGCGAACGATGACGGGATGTGGCGCGAATGCCGCCGCGATGGTGGCAATGCCTTCGGCCAGCTTGTCGATGAAAAAACTGACTGGATCGTCGTAGCCGGCCATCTGATCGTCAACGGCAGCGCGAGTCTCGTCGTCCAGCTGGTCATACTCGAGCAGCGCTTTCGGGTGGACACCTATCATGCGGTTGATAATGAACTCGACACGGGCGAGTCCGACACCGTAATTTGGAATCCTGGAGAAACCGAACGCCCGATCCGGATTGCCCACATTCATCATTATTTTCACGGGAATGTCTGGCAGTGCATCCAGTTCAATCTGCGTCTGTTCGAATTCAAGCTTACCGGCGTAGACGAAGCCTTCATCGCCTTCGGCACAGCTGACTGTGACTTCTGACCCGTCTTTAATCGTTTCCGTCGCGTCACCACACCCTACGACGGCCGGAATGCCGAGTTCGCGGGCGATTATCGCCGCGTGGCAGGTTCGTCCGCCGCGATTGGTTACAATCGCGGACGCACGTTTCATGACAGGTTCCCAGTCAGGGTCTGTCATGTCGGAAACCAGCACATCTCCCGCCCGGACGCGGTTCATTTCCGCAACGCTGCGGATTATCCTGACAGTGCCGGCGCCAATTTTTTGTCCGATACTGCGGCCGGTGGCCAGCACTTTCGAATGGCGCTTTAGGCTATATCGTTCAATGGTTCGTCCACTGCTGCTCTGCACGGTTTCCGGCCGCGCCTGCAGAATGTAAAGCTTGCCATCGTTACCATCTTTGCCCCATTCGATATCCATCGGGCGCTGGTAGTGTTTCTCAATGGTGACTGCCATCTTCGCCAGTTCGATGACTTCTGCGTCGCTGATAGAAAATGCGAGGCTCTGCTCCGCATCGACATCTACCGTTGCAACGGTCTTGCCCGGCGTCGGATCGTCGCTATAAATCATCTTGATGGCCTTGCTGCCGAGGTTCTTTCTCAGAATCGGTCGATTGCCTGCAGCCAGGGCTGGCTTATAGACGTAAAACTCGTCGGGATTGACCGCGCCCTGAACGACAGTCTCACCGAGACCGTAGGAGGCCGTGACAAACACGACATCTCTGAACCCGGACTCGGTATCGAGAGTAAACATCACGCCCGCTGAGCCCATATCGCTGCGCACCATGGTTTGAATACCTGCAGACAATGCTACCTGGCTGTGGTCAAAGCCCTGATGTACTCGATAGGCAATAGCACGGTCATTGAAGAGCGATGCGAAGACCTGGTGCATCGCGACCAGGACATTGTCGAGACCGCAGACGTTCAGAAACGTCTCTTGTTGCCCGGCGAAGGATGCATCTGGCAAGTCCTCTGCCGTCGCTGACGATCTCACGGCAACCGCAATATCCTCACCGTTGCTCATGTGGATCAGCGCTGTACCAACATCATCAATCAGACGTTGCGGCAGCGGTGTTTCCAAAATCCAGCCGCGAATTTGACTGCCAACCGATGACAGCGTTGCGATATCGTCGACATCGAGGCCGTCGAGGAGTCCGTTGATTTTCCGGTCGAGCCCGTCGGCCCCAAGAAATTCGCGGTACGCAGCCGCAGTCGTAGCAAAGCCGCCAGGGACCGCAATGCCCAGGCTGCTGAGGTTGGCGATCATTTCACCGAGAGACGCGTTCTTTCCACCAACGGTCTCGACATCGTTCATGCCAAGTTCAGCGAGCTTGATAACAAATGGTGTCAAGATTTACTCCCTTGTTTTTTGTTGCTGGAAATGGACAATTCAACACATGGATGAACGCACTGTATTTTTTCTCTCGGACCAGACCGGTGTGACAGCCGAAACGCTTGGGCACAGTTTGATCGCTCAGTTTTCGGGTCGGAACTTTCGGCAAATAACTTTGCCATTTATAGATACTGAAGACAAGGCGAAGACAGCAGTACAGACCATTAATTCGGCAGGTGAGGCCAGCGCGCTGCGGCCGATCGTATTTTCGACGCTCGTGCAGGAAAACTTCAGGTCCATACTCAAGGAAGCGAATGGCCTGCATCTGGATATATTCGATGTGTTCCTGGAGCCATTGGCCAAAGAATTAAAGGAACAGCCGAGCTTCGAACCTGGGCGTGCGCATGGGGTAAGCGATATCGATGCGTATATGCGGCGCATCGAGGCCACGAACTTCGCTTTGGCGAACGACGATGGTGGAATTAGCCGCGACTATGACATGGCCGACGTTATTCTGGTCGGCGTTTCTCGCACGGGAAAAACACCGACATGCCTGTATCTTGCGCTTCAATACGGGGTTTATGCTGCAAATTATCCGCTGACCGATGAGGACTTCGAGAGTGGCAAGCTGCCGGATTTTCTGGTGCAGCAGAAGGACAAATTATACGGTCTGTCCATTGCACCTGATCGGCTGCGCCAGATTCGCAAGGAGCGCCGACCGTTGGGAAAGTATTCGTCGGCGCAACAGGTGCGATTCGAGTTAAGAGAGTGTAAGAAATTGTTCCGTCGCTACGGCATTCCGCACGTTGATACAACGGAATTCTCGATTGAGGAAATAGCGAGCAGAATCCTCGATAGTACAGGTGTTGAGCGCCGAGTACGACCCTGATATTGGTGCTCGCGTGCTGCTATATTGGTTGCATGTTGCTTGATTCTCACCTCGTCCCGGAAGCCATTGTTAAGCCGCGGAGTTTCGTCGGTTTAATGGCGCTTTACGAGAGCAACTACCTTCGAATTCTGCGACTGATTCCGGAGATCGATCGCCTGGACGGATGCTTTCGTTGCCGGGTCGCCGGTGAGTGTGACCTGTATGTCGAGATAATTGAACGATCTCGATACACCGTTACGTTGTCGCTGACCTACCATCTCGAAACCGATACGGGGCTACTGGTTGACCCGGATATGCTGGTGCGGGTCTATCTCGACGGTCAGCTTGCCGAAGCGATGGCGATTGGCAAGCAACGGCGCCCCAATGCACTGCGTCAATTGGTGCGGGCCCATCGTGCAGAACTGGACAGGCGTTGGCGCAGCAATATCGTGCTCAATAAATGGCTCGACTATCTGTATGAACAGGGCCACCTGGTGCTCGACCGCTAAGTCCTGGCCCGCCCGGGCATTTAACAAAACTGTCGATTCTGTCAAAGTTTCCCAGACGATCAATTGCCATTATTGGCGTCTTGGGCGTAGCAACCTTCGTCTGGCGTATAGGTGTTATGTAAAGTGAGCATGCAGTGGTAACTCTGGCGGGAATATTCAAGTCAGATCCTGAAGAGGCCAACGATAGCGACAAGCTTTTGGATCTCTATTGGAATCGTGCCGAACTCAAGAAGGAGTTCGCGGCGCTGCGCAATGAGAAGTACCAATTGCAGGATCGCATCAAGCAGCACGAGGGTTCCACCGCACGTGTGCAACAAAAGATGAATCATCTTGAGAGCCTGCTGCAGGACCCGGAATGGGTACACAACGTCGTCACCTTTTATCAATTGCGCCGTCTTGCCGATCATTGCCATAGCAAACTCGAGCGTTTCGCGGAGCAATTGAAACAACAACGAGAGCAGCGATTGCACAGCCGGGTATTGGTCAACTGGAACGAAAAGTGTGGCGAGGAGGCTGAACTGATCGAGTCCCAGATCGGCGAGCAGCGTATGCAGGTTCAAATGCTCGAGGATCAGTTGCAGTCAGAACGTCATAAGTTGATGACAATGAACGTGATCGCGAAATTATTTCGCGGTCGTAGCCTTACGGCAACGATAGGCGAAATTCTGTCTCGTATCGAAGTTGGACAGCAACAAGAGCATGAGTTGCTGCTCGCGCTCGACAACCTTCAAAACCAGGCGCCGCCGGATTACGAGGGCCTGGACATCGGGGAGAAACGCTCAATAAACTTCATGATCCTGTCCTTCGCCCAGCAACTTTACCTGCATTTTGCCGACGATAACCTGGCGGCAATGGCCAAAGAGGCCACCGAGAAAAGTGTCGGTGCCATCAACTACGGCAGCAAGCATGAATGCGATACTCTCTTGCAGCTACTGGAGAAGCGTTGGGAGTCGATGGAGAAGGCAACGAGCTATACCGAAATCCTGCAGAAGCGGGCACAAATGATCGCAGAGCATGCGTCTTTCGGTAATGACGACAATGCTGTACCCGTTACGACCACAATCGAGACGACTTATGCGATAGACGAGAACGGCGTCATCACGGAATATGACATAAACCTGATGCGCGAAAACTACTTTGGGATTGCGAAAGTCCTAAGTCGTTAACGAGTTGTCGTTGACCAGCTGCCGCTAATCAGATGTCTTTGCGGTACATCTGCTTTTTGAACAACAACAAATCTTTTTCCGATACTCCGGGAAGCCGGGTATTCATGCCCAGCGGAGCTTCGGTCTGACTCTCATTAATGTCAGTCGCGTCAGCTGGGGACTTCGTCTTGGCCATGGGTGACGTTGCTACGGTTTGAGCAGATTCTTCATCCGGGCTATTTTCAGCAGCACTTTGTGTAACCTCAAACGCTTCGCGAATTGCAGCCTCGGCTCTGGGCACGAGAAACAGGGCTGGGGAGCTTGACGCGCGGTCAGCCAGTACATTGGTTTCATCGGCAAGGGTCTCATCGGCCAGATCGGCAGCCACTTCGTATTTGGTGCTGGCTTGAGCGGTAGGCCAGGCGACAGCCAGCAACAAAAGCGCTGCGCTCGCTGCGACTCTCTTGTACGCTGTCAGCATGGGTTGCCGTTGTTCCATGACCCTTATCCTTGCTGGGATTGCGGGGCGATTCCCGCTGGGTGTTATAGTCGAGTATAACACCTGATTTGAGACAAGCAAGGCGCTACCGTAGTGGGCTAACCTGTGCTGTATGGGCCGGTTGCAACGGTATTTCACGCATCAAAGCGAGGTCCGTTACAATTCTTGCCGCCTGCTCAAGTTGCAAATCCGGCAACTCTTCTTCCATATCATCCAGGCTTTCCAGTGGCTCGATATTCAGGGCGATACGACGCTCATTCTCACGCTTCAGCGCGTCTCCAAGCTCATCTTCACGCATCTTGCGACGCGTTTCGATATTCAGCGAAACGGACTTCAACTCACGGACTCGTTGTGTCGCCTCAATCCGGCCTAACTGATACTGAAAATTTGGATCGTCTTTTGAGCGCTCGGTATGTTTTGCGACCAGCGACTCAATGGTGCTTTGCAGTGGTTCGCCGGCCCTGAATCGTGTTGAGAGTACTGTGTCCCAGGGCAGGGCGTTGTCGCGCGCGCTTTCGCCGACGATACTGGCATCAATATTGGATGGCAGATCTATATCAGGATACACACCCCGATGTTGCGTACTTGCACCTGTCACGCGGTAGTATTTTCCGATCGTTAACGTGAGCTGCCCGAAGCTATCGCCTTCGGCGTTGTGAAGGTATTGATCCAGCGAATACAGGCTTTGCACTGTGCCTTTGCCGAATGTCTGCTGACCAATAATGACACCGCGAGCATAGTCCTGGATAGCGCCGGCGAATATTTCTGATGCCGATGCACTGAATCGATCCACCAGCACCGCCAGCGGGCCGTTGTAGGCAACTCGTGGGAGAGGGTCTGGGTCATCCAGTCGCTGCGGTGGGTTGCGGTTGATGTCGATCGCGTTGCGCAGTTGCACAATAGGGCCGTTGTCAATGAAAAGCCCTGACAAGGCAGTCGCTTCGGTCAGGTGTCCGCCGCCATTGCCACGCATGTCAATAACAAGTCCATCGATTCCCGCTTCTTCAAGTTCTCCGATCAGGCGTTTGACGTCTTTCGTAACACTGGTGTAATTCATATCACCGTTGCTGAGCGCACGATAATCCCGATAGAAACTCGGTACTTCGATAACGCCGATGGACCACACACGGCCCTCGCGCGGTACTTCTACGATTTCCCTCTTGGCGGCCTGTTCTTCGAGTCTTACATGGCCGCGCGTCAACGCGATAATCTGCTTCGGGCTCCCAGGAGTCGCATTGGCTGGAATAATCTGCAGGCGAACTACAGAATCATCGGGCCCACGGATAAGATCGACGACGTCATCCAGGCGCCAACCGATCACATCGACAAACTCTCCCTCCGAGCCCTGGGCTACAGCGGTAATTCGGTCGTCGCGTTTGAGTTTGCCATCGAAGTCGGCGGGGCCGCCCAGGATGATGGCAACGATTCTCACGAAGTCTTCGTCAGTCTGCAGCGATGCTCCAATGCCAACGTACGACAGGCTCATCTGTATGCGGTATTCCTCAGAGTTGCGCGGCGACAAATAACTTGAATGTGGATCAACCGCATGCGCGAACGTATTCATGAAGCGCTCAAATACGTCGTCGTTGTTCACCTGGTCCAGTCGTCTGAGTGATCCTTTGTAGCGTTTCGTCAGAATTTCCTGGATCTTCTCCCAGGGTTCGTCCTCGATCGCGAGATTCAGCGCATCGTTGGCGACCCGCTGCCGCCAGATTGCATTGAGTTCTTCCACCGACGTTGCCCAGGGTTCCTCGGTGCGGTCGAACTGGTATTCGGCGTCGGTTGCGTAATCCGGTTCGGTTTCGAGCTGACGCAGTGCAAATGTCAGTCTCTCGCGAAGTCTGGTCTGGAAGACCTCAAATATTTCGTAAACTGGATCGAGTGGCTTGCTCTTGACGACATCGTCGAGTTCATAACGGTACTTTTCGAAGTACTCGATATCGCCGGACAGGAGGTACATTCGGTTGCGGTCCAGACGTTCGATGTAAAGATCGAGAACTTTTGAGGATAACTCGTCATCGACGGCGACACGGTTGTAATGGGAATTCCGAATGAACCGCGCTACCAGTTCGCCAATGCTCTCGTGCCTGCTTTCAGGGAAGAGAAATTTGTTCTGCTCGAGGGTGTTCGCACTGGCGCTCGAATCGCCGAGGGCAGGGCAGCACAGCAATGCCAGCATAGCGGCAGCAAGGCCCTGAATTCGGCGTTTCCCAAATATCATCAAATTTCTCTCCATGTCAGTCAGCAACTGATCGCGAATGGTTCAATTAGGCTAGGCTAGATGGCTGGCACCCTTTGATCAAGGGTCTACTCGTCATATTGACAACTGTTCGGCGGATAAAATATACCGTAGCGGAAAATATAGACTAGCCATCAATTAGATGTTCTGCCCTGTATTTCAGTATGACATCGGTACCTGAAGCAAGTTTCTTTGGTCTTACTTCGAAAACGGTGACCTGATGACGCGCTTGCGGCGCCGGCGCATGCGCGATTGAAGTTTGCGACGGCGACTGTCCAGCCAATTCTCACGGCTTACAGCAGCGTTGTGGCCCTGCTCAAGCAGCAAACGATCGCGATAGTCGCAAAAGTCCTGATAAGCGTCAATCTCGTGTTTGAGTTCACGGACAACCAGCTCGATCATGATGGCGTCGTCCAGAAATCCCAGACCAGGAATATGATCGGGTATGAGATCGTCGGGTTCAGCGAAGTAGGCCAACGCATGCAAGACGCGTGTTGCTTCCTGATGTGGCAGGCGCCACTCGATATCTGACAGCATGCGAATCATTAACTTGAGTTTTTTCAGGCGATCGACAATAAATCCGGGAGCGCTTGAAGCTTCGACATCCTTGAGAAGTTCTTCCGCGGCGGCGACTATTTGCTCGGGAGGAATGCGCTTTGCAGCCTGCCTGGCCTCCTGCATGATTAGCCGAAAGTGCTTCAGATCTTCTTCATCGAGTTCGAAGGAAATGCGCAGTGACACAAAGCTGCTCCGCGAAGGCCCGGCTGCGAAGCCTATCATGAAGAAATTTGGTGGCGGAAATTACTTGCGGAAGCGATTGCCCCAGTTCTTGGACCGGTCGAATCCACCCGTGTTATACGGGTCGTCACTGAATCCTTCGTCGGAATTATCCAGCGATTCATCAACAATTTTCAGCGTTTCGTAAGTGCCGGTTTCTTCACGGATGTATTGCCGGCGAACGAGGACGTTCTTGCCGGGTCCGGCGTCTTCAAGTTTGCCGGACATTCGAGAACCAAATTCAACGTGTTTGGGTGCCTGTTGCGGCGCCTTGTTGGTCTGTTTGCGGGAAACGGCTGGTGCGGCAACCGGGGGCCGAAGCTGATGTGCTCCAGATTGGCGCAATGCTGGGTTCTTGGGCGGGGCTCCGTCAGAAAATCGTTCCTCAAGCCAGTTTTTAAGTCTCTCCAGCATATTTCGGTGTCACCAGATTACAAGTCGCGCACGTGCAGGTAATTGTCAATAATGTTGAGTCAATCTGAGCATTTGTTGCTACTGTCAGAATGCATCAAAAAAGCAGCAGAATCTATAAGGTGCAGGCGCTTACGATGAGGTGAATATTCAAAAATGTGATGCAGTTCACATTTTGCCGGCACGATCCGGCTGTGTGGCCACTGGTTTGATTTTTGCGCTGACCCGCCAGGCGAAGATCGAAAGTCGCGTGCATTGCCAGCCCAGGTAAGGCGAGAGAATCAGAAACCAGGCGACGGTGTCGCCATTGCGCACTTTTTCGCTCAATGTGGCAAAGAAATCGCCATAGGTGCCGGCGGCGTATGCACCGAATACAACCTGGCCAACCAGGTAAATCGCAATCGGCATCAATACGAATCCTACGAACAGCAGCCCGATGAACCAAGCGGATTCTTTGATGGCAATTGCCTTGATGCTGCGGAAGCTTGTGCTCACGTCTGTTCCTGGTGGGCGCAGGGGGAGGTTATCGTTGCCCACCTGCAGGCACAGGTCAAGAACAGCTTACGGCCAGCTTAATTCGACTGGGCAGCCGCAGCGCCGTGGCGACGGCGTCTGTAAACAACTAAGCCCAAATGAAAGCACGCGGCGGAAAACAGCAGGTAGTGGGGCAGTACCCAGAACCACTCGCTGATATACAGGGTTGCAAAAAACGCGGCGAATCCAGCGGTCAGGTAGAAGTAGGGAAGCGAATCGTATAACAGCTTGGGCAGCCAGATTTTTCTGGACGCCAGCTTGCCGGCGTTGCGCGTTATCTGTTGGGATTCGGATAAATCTAGTGGCTTCCGTGCAACTGAACTCAACATCTCTTGGCTTCACATTCCTTGTAATGCCATGAACTTTAGCCCAGATGGACAGATAAGACCGTGATTACCCTCACATTTCGCGGCATAAGGCCCAAACCTCAGGGGTCGCGCTTCTTGCGCTCCTCGTAGCGAAACCGGGCGTTGCCGATCGTGAGGATGTCGCCATTTGCGAGGAAATGTTCCTTGACTCGTTTGGAGTTCACATGCACCCCATTTTTGCTGCCCCAGTCGATCACTCGTGTCGTGTCCCCCTCGGTCTGGATGATCGCATGGCGACGACTGATATAGTCAGCGTTCAACTGTATGTCGTTGTCGTCGGTTCGACCGATCGTCATTCTGTCCTTGAATAGCGGGAATCGCAGCACCTGGCTGCCAATCTTGCCGACCAGTACACGAGTAATGCGATTCTGTGCCGGCCGCTGAATGCTTTGGTGATGTGAGGCAGTGTCTGCGTCGACATCTGCATCGCATTGCTCGGACCGTTGGTCGTCAATATCATTCATCACGTTTTGGACTTCAGCAGACGACTTGATATTTTCGGATTTCTTGGCGAGTTCAGACAATAAAACAGTAATCGCTCCACTCTTGGTCGAAATTTTCTGCTCATTACTTTCGATCGTTCGAGTTAGTTTGCGAAGCTGTTTTTGCAAAGTGGAGATTTGTGACCCGGCTTGCTCTTCTGCGTCGGACAACATGTGCTCCAACTCGTCCTTGAAGTGGCTTGTGTCGACGAGATCAGAAGCAAGTTGATTGTTCAGGTCTTCCGTGTGAACAACTGTATCCTGGGCTTCACCAAGCTCGAATCGCAGCAGGCGTATTTCCTCTGCGTGCTGATCCTTGACAGATACAATCTCTTCTCTCAATTCCTCAATGGTTAATTCTTGGTAATCGAGCTGCGTGGCAAAATCATCGTTCCTGTGTCTCGTCGTCGCCAGTGACCGCGCAAGGTGATCACGTTCGGATTGGAGCGCCGATGATGTTGCGATCATGTCCTGTAACTTTTGGCGAATTGAATCAGCATAGCTTTCGTTACTGGACAATCTCCGTAGCAAGTCTTCCGAGCTTAGCTCACGGTCGTTGATGCGGGTCGCTTGCGCATCGTCAGCTGGCGGCACAGGAGCATCTGCCAGAGTCTTTTGCACGGTGATGAAATGCGCCGAAAGTGAACGGAACTGCTCGTCACGTTGCCGGATTTCGGACTTAAGCAGCTTGATCCTGCCGTCGCGTTTCTTGATGAGCTTATCTTTACGTGAAACTTTTTTGAGCACACCGGTTAGTTCGTGATTAAGCACGCTCACCTGTTTTCCGCGCGCCTGGTTCTCGGTATCAAGACCGAGCCACTTTGCTTGCAGCTGTTCAATATCGTACTGCAGGCGACTGTTCGTATCGTCACTGGAGCGGTGGTCTGCGGTGTCCGGAGCATCGTGCGTTCTGGCGTTTGCTTCCAGTTCCACATTCTGCGTCTGATCCAGCATGAAAACAGGCACTTCCAGCTCGACCGTCGGGTCATCGTCATCTGGACCTAACTCATTGATTTTATTATTTTCATTAGCCATACGGTGATACTAGCACGGGTTCGGCCGGCCCCCATCGTCCGTGCGCCAATTCTTTCGGGATTAAGTAAAACTTGCCTGGCGCACTGTCACAGAGCGCTGCAGAACTAGTCGCAGAGTACGGTACGCTCTGCCGCCCAGTCACGCATGACTGATATTCTCTCGGCCATGACGACAGACAGCGGTTTGGTTTGAGCAACTTCTGCCTGGATGTGTTTGGTTGCCAACGGCTGTTTTTTTGCATGCGCCGAATAAAGTGCGGCCACAACAGCCTGTTCGATTTCGGCTCCCGAGAAACCATCCATTGAATTTGCGAGCGCAACCACATCGAAATTGCCTAATGGCTGCTCCCGACTGGCCAAATGTATGGCCAATATTGATGCTCGATTCTGCGCACTCGGAAGATCGACAAAAAAGATCTCATCGAAGCGGCCCTTGCGAATCAATTCTGGCGGCAGCATGCTGATATCGTTTGCAGTAGCGACAATGAACACCCGACTCTTGCGTTCCGCCATCCACGTGAGAAATGTGCCGAGAACACGCTGCGATGTTCCTGTCTCGCTTTCGCGTCCGGCTATCCCTTTTTCAATTTCATCGATCCATAAGACACACGGTGACATCACATCGGCCGTATTCAGCGATTCACGGAGTTTACGTTCCGTTTCGCCATGGTACTTGTCGTAAATAGTACCGAAGTCGAGTCGCAATAACGGGACTCCGAATATTGCCGCCGTCGCTTTGGCCGCCAGGCTCTTGCCGCAACCTTGTATGCCGAGTAAGAGAATGCCTTTCGGTGGGTCCAGGTGCGCCGCGCTGGCGTCACCCCGAAAAACGGGCCGTCGTTGCGTCAACCATTCCTTGAGTCGCACCATTCCGCCGACATCGCTGAAACGAGCAGTATCGTATTCGAATTGCAGCGCGCCACCCCGGTTCAGTAACTCGTACTTCGCTTGCATGACGCCCGGCAGATCACTCTTCGTAATTGCACCATCGAGGTAAATGGCATTGCGTGCGAGACGCTGTGTGTCAGCGTACGTGAGCCCGGCGAGATTCTGTATCAGCAGCCTGTGGGCCTTTTGATCGATTTGCACGTGACTACCCGGATGTTCCTTGTCGTATTCTGAAACCGCCTGCTCAATGATACGGGCGCGCTCCCGGTCGGACGGGAGTGCCATGTTAAATCGTGCGCAGTAAGCTTCGAGCTCATTCGGCACATTGACTGCATGGCTTATCAGGACTATTTGCCGGGCGATATCGCGATACTTCATGCAGATATCTTTCAACAGGCGAATGTGTACGGGGTCGTCGAGAAAAGGGTGGAAATCGAGAAGAACATAAATTCCGGGCTTCTTTACCGCCCGGATATGTTTGAGTACACCCGTTGGCTCTGAATTAATCGCCTGCGGCTCAAGTTCAATGTCGATGCGCTGCAGTCCGTCCGTGATGGTCCAGCGAAACAACGGGGTATAGGTGTCACTGGCGCTTCGCACGGCGATAGACTGCAGCAGTTCGAGTATGCGTGCCTCATCACGAGACTCGATAACGATGATCGGCGTGCGTGATCGCAAAATGAGTTCGAGATCCCGAGTGCCATCCATAGGCCGGCTCATGTCTCAATTGCTACGTTCGCGAAAGTGTGGCAGCCGGGCATAGTGTCCAGGCGCAGTACCTCAGATGGCTGGCCAAGCAAGTCAGCCGCTATCTCGGCCAGCGTATCCAGATCGAGCAAGGCATCCGCTGCAATCATTGCGGCAACAAAGTCGTCGAGGGTGGACGCGCCATTGCTTACTGCGCGAATTTCCCGATCCAGTTTGGCGAACAGGGTCACTGCCAGGGCAGTTGTAGCGCCACTGGACCTGGAGCCGCAAAGTGTGCCGGCTGTCTCGGCCCATGCAATTTGCCCGGCCGCGGCGGCCTTGTAGCGGCGCTCCGTAATCGCTCCGCCGCGCCGCAGCAACTCAAGACTGTAATATTCAGCAAGACCCTCGGTAATCCAGTCATAGCCGTTCCTCGCGCGTATTCCGAAGGCGATGTGGACGACTTCATGTAACACAGTGCTCGTCGCGTTTTCACTGATCAGGGGTCGCTCGGCGTGTATGAACATTGAGCCGGGTGCAGACAGTCCGCCTCGCCACATGGGGTCGCCGGCACTGACGATCGTAAGCCTGCGGAGTGGCTCCGCTAACATTGGCATGAGTTCCGGCAGAGTCCAGTTGAGTAGCGCCAGAATGTCGAGGCGACGAACGGCCTGCCCCACGGGGGCCGCTATGGCGACTCGCACTCCGGCAATAGTCTCCCTGCGAACACCGAGATTGCCGATAACGATCCAGCCCTGCGGCAAATCGAGGCGTCTGTCGGGAATTTTGACCAGGAATTTGTTGTTCCTGGAGAAGTACTCTGTAACTGCTGACCAGCCTGGAGGTAGATCGAACGCCAAAGTCGTGTTGCTGGTCGCACCTTTGAGCGTGCGGGATTTTGCACGGGGAATAATATCCTCTGCTCGGAAAATGCCCCAACTGTCATCGAGCCAGGCGTCATATCCACCACCCGTTCGCCGCGTTGGCACGGTCACCCGCCAGCGCAGCTGTCCCCCGTCCCTGGGAGGGCGCCAACGGACATGGTCAGCGGTGACCTCAAGTTCACCGTCGCCCTCAATGTCCGACGCCGCGGTAGCTGATCGGGCAAAGGAAAGTTCCCGCAGGTGTCCCCGTGATTGCTGCACATCCATAACAATTGCGACGCTGCCGGTGGCTGCGTCCGGCGTTACGGTGTAATGGATCGCATAGGTCTTGCCGGTGGATCCGGAGCGAGTTTCCGAGGTCGGTGCGCCACAGGCGGAGCAGCCAAAAAGGCATGTCAGCAGAATCGAACCTGAGATGCAGTTCATACAGTATTAAGCCCTTTTGGCGTATTGTTTTCGTCATGAGCCGAGCAGAGTGGAGCAGATGATAGCGCAGCCAGCCCGCATTATTCGGATTTTTGCCTTAACAATCACTGTGTTGTGCATGTCGACAGCATGCTCGTCATTGCCCCGGGAAAGCGCTTGGGATCATCCCAGGACGACAACGGTGCCAATGTCGGTCAACACAGGCGAAAGAGCGGCTGCGTATGCTCTGCAACAGGTTGGCGTACCGTATCGCTATGGAGGCAGTAGTCCCGGCGGCTTCGATTGCAGCGGACTGGTGCAGTATTCGTACTCCCAGGCTGGCTTGAGTGTCGCCCGGACCACGGCTCAGTTGTGGTCCACAACGCAAGCCGTAGCCCCGCAAGACCTGCAGATCGGTGACCTGCTGTTTTTTCGGTTTGACGGCAAGATGTCGCACGTGGCGATGTACATCGGCGGGCAGCGCTTCGTGCATGCACCGTCTTCAGGCAAGACAGTTACTGTGGCCAGTTTGAACACCGCGTATTACCAGCGGGCGTTCATGCGGGCACGGCGCCCGAACTAAGATCGAAATGACAGCGTCGCTCAATCAGGACGCTGTATCGCCAATAATAAACGCTTTCAATTGAGTTGCGAGTCCCTTACAAGCTCTCGACTGGGTTCTTGCAATCAACGGAATGGGAATTACGATAGCGGGTAAGAACGATGTGCCGGTATAATCGGCGGTTACCGTGCCGGCTGATTCATAGCCTTCAAGGTCCCAGACTGACGCGACATAGTCTGCATCGTTTTGCCACCATGCAAAGCCAAAGCATCCGCCGCCGCCGGGACCTGCCGCACATGACAGACTGCCGCCCGACGCTACCTTCTCAGTCTCACCATCGAGCCAGACGATATAGCGTACGCCCATCTTCTTGACCGCCTCGGCTACGCCTGGTCGTTCCATGAGCTGCACGAGACCTTTGGTATTCGCCGGTGCCGTACGGGGTTCGAACCAGGGAAAGAGGGAGTCGACGAATTGCTGGTTGGGAATGATGCGCAGACCCTTCGAACCACGTGCCAACGTGTTCTCGACACACCTGATGTAGTCGGCCTCGGTTTCATTTCCCTGATGGTAGCTTTTCGCCATCACCACGATCGATTCGCCTTCATTGATACCGGTAGCATGCTCTCGAGCGTCCTCAACGCGGGCGGTTATGCAGCCACCCAAAGCTATCGCGAGCAGTGCCGCCAGTATTCTCCGAGCCGACAATATCACCACATTATTCGCCATTATCATCGATTCCCCCGATGGCGAAGATGCCGATGTTGTCGTCTTCGTCAAAAATTTCGTCTTGCGCTGACGTTGCCGACGCAATCTCGGCAACTTGCAAAGGACCGTTGGCAAGATCACCAATTTTTGTAGCCTTGTCCATTTGCAACAAGATCAACGCGGCTGCATCCCGCATGGCAAGTACTGCGGCTCGGCGCAACGATTTTGAGCCACCCAAACCTTCTTTTTGGCTCTTCCCGTAGGCGCTGACTGTCCAGGTTGACGCGCGATTGCCGGCGCTGTCGAAGATCTGCATGCGGTAGCGAATCCACACGGCAAATGCATCCGTCTTGCTCTGATTGGGAACGGAAAACTCGAACCCTTCAATGTGTGGCTCGATCAGCGCATCGAATTCATAATCCAGCGCGTCGTCTGTGGCCGAAAGCACGACGACATTGTCGAACATATAGCCGAACAATTGCTCGAAGAACATTGCATTGGCGGAACCGAGTTGAATGGTCCAGGTTTCCTTGCCCAGAACGTTCTCTTCATGACTGAAATCGTAGAATTCGTCCGGAATTCGCAGCGCGATATCCATCGGCAGCTTGTCGATCAGGGGATCCGGTATGGTTGGATATTCGACTTTGACGTTAGACGCACATCCTGAGGCCACGAGTGAGATCAGGATTGCCAGGTACGTCAGTCTGTTGGTAGCGATCAAGTGGCCGATATCCGCGCTGAGAGTATTTGGGACTGCTATATTCAGAGCAGTTCCGGGGCTCAGAGTTCCACGGAAATGCGCCGGGTACAGGATGACTCCACTCTAGTGTGCAGCTAGCTCAAGTGCAAATCAAAAATCTCGCCACTCCAGTGGCGGCTCTTGCATTAACGCGACCTGTTCTCGCAACGCCAGTACGTGATCGTCCCAGTAGCGGCGACTGTCGAACCACGGGAACGCAATTTTGAATGCCGGGTCGCCCCAACGCCGCGCAAGCCAGGCAGCGTAATGCATGATTCTCAAGCTGCGCAAGGCTTCTACCAGATGCAATTCCCTGGCGTCGAAGGGGCGGAACAACTGGTAGCCTTCCAGCAGGGCTGCCAGTTGCGGCGTTTGCTCAGCCCTGTCGCCCGACATGAACATCCACAGGTCCTGAACAGCCGGCCCGTGGCGGGCGTCGTCAAGATCAACGATGTGCAACTTGTCCTGATCGACGAGTACATTACCGGGGTGAAAGTCGGCGTGTAAACGAATTTCCCGGGTCGTCCCGGCGCGCGCATAACACGCCTCAATGCCGTCAAGGACGAACTCGACAATACTTTCATATGCCTCGCGGTTGTCCTCCGGAATGAAATCATTGTCGAGCAGATAGTCGATCGATGTGACGCCGTAGTTGTCAATATCGATCCGCGGCCGATGAAGAAAAGAGCAAGTGGCTCCTTCAAGGTGGATTCTGGCGACCAGCCGGCCAAGCTGGTTCAATAATTCATAATTGTCGAGGTCCGGCGCACGCCCGCCACGACAGGGATAAACGGCCAGTCGAAAATGCCCTGAATGCAGCAATGTTTCGCCGTCGATTTCCAGCGGCGCGACTACCGGAATGTCCTGATCCGCAAGATCAATGGCAAAGTCGTGCTCTTCCTGGATCGCTTCGTCAGTCCAGCGGCCGGGACGGTAGAACTTGGCGACTACAGGCTTGCCGTCTTCAATGCCGACCTGGTACACGCGATTTTCATAACTGTTAAGCGCCAGGAAACGACCGTCGCAGGCGAAGCCCGTTTGCTCAAGTGTTGCGACAATATCTTCCGGTCGCAAATCGCCGAAGGCCAGAGTAGCGGCATCAGTGCTCACGGCAATCGACCGCGGGCCTCGCGCTTACGGTCCGTTTCTTTGAGAAGTTTCTTGCGCAATCGCAAATTGGTCGGTGTGACTTCAAGCAGCTCATCATCGTCGAGAAATTCAAGCGATTGTTCCAGGGAGTAGCGAATCCTTGGCGTCAGAATCAGGTTTTCGTCCGTGCCCGCCGCACGAATGTTGTTGAGTTGTTTTGCCTTTGTTGGATTCACCACCAGATCGTTCTGGCGCTTGTGGATGCCGATAATCATGCCTTCATACACTGGCGCGCCATGGCCGACGAACAATCGCCCACGCTCTTGCAGATTGAACAAGGCGTAAGCAAGCGCCTTGCCCTGAATCATGGACACCAGGGTACCGTTATTGCGCTGAGCTATCGGGCCGGGTATGCGTGGCGCGTATTTGTCAAACACATGATAGATAAGGCCGGTACCTGATGTGGCGGTCAGGTATTCCGTGCGAAAGCCGATCAGCCCGCGCGTCGGAATGACGTAGTCGAGACGAATCCGACCATTGCCGTCGGGCACCATATCGGCGAGCTCTCCCTTGCGTTCGGCCAATCGGGTCATGACCGCGCCCTGGTAGGCCTCCTCAAAGTCGACGGTCAGTTGCTCCCATGGCTCATGCTCAACGCCGTCTATGTCGTGCATGATGACTTCGGGTCGTGATACGGCAAGCTCGAATCCTTCTCGCCGCATGGTTTCTACCAGGACGGACAAATGCAGTTCACCGCGTCCTGAGACCCGAAATTTGTCCGGGTCATCAGTGGCGCTCACTCGCAGCGCGACATTGTGTTGGAGTTCCTGGTCGAGTCGTTCGCGAATCTGTCGGCTGGTTAAGAACTTACCGTCCTGGCCTGAGAAAGGTGATTTGTTGACCTGAAACGTCATGTTGACCGTCGGCTCGTCGATGGTCAGTGCGGGCAATGCGTCTTCGTGATCCCGGTCGCACAAAGTGTCGGAGATGCGCAGTTCGTCGATGCCGCTGAAAACAATAATGTCGCCTGCCCCGGCGGATTCGAGCCGTTTCCGTTGCAACCCGTCAAAGCCGAATATTTCGAGTACTCTGGCTCGTCGCGACGTATGGTCCGGTGCGACCACACTGACAGGGGCATTGGTGCGCAGCGAACCGCGGTTGATTCGACCAATGCCCAACACGCCGACGTAGGTATCGTAGTCGAGACTGGAAACCTGCAGTTGCAAAGGACCGTCCGGATCCACATCGGGCTGCGGCACGTATTTAATGATCGCATCGAACAGCGCCGTCATGTCGCCGCT
Source organism: Pseudomonadota bacterium (assembly GCA_022573655.1). Classification (GTDB taxonomy): domain Bacteria; phylum Pseudomonadota; class Gammaproteobacteria; order Steroidobacterales; family Woeseiaceae; genus UBA1847. The sequence goes on along the minus strand of JACZTO010000022.1, from coordinate 5,005 downwards.
CCGGACGCTTTCGTCTTCACCGGCATAACCCAGAAGTGCAGACGCATAGACAATCGGAAAGTCCAGTTGCTCGTCTGTGGCGCCAAGACGATCGAACAGGTCGAAGGTCTTATCCAGCACCCAGTCGGCGCGTGCGCCATCGCGGTCAATCTTGTTGACGACAACAATTGGCATAAGACCCTGCGCAAACGCTTTTTGTGTAACAAAGCGGGTTTGCGGCATGGGGCCCTCGACCGCGTCAACGAGCAGCAAGACACTGTCGACCATCGACAAGACTCGCTCGACCTCGCCACCGAAATCTGCGTGCCCGGGGGTATCGACAATATTGATACGGTAACCATTCCAGTTGACCGCCGTGTTCTTGGCAAGGATGGTAATGCCGCGTTCGCGCTCCAGGTCACTGGAGTCCATGATTCTGTCGGGCACAGCGGCACGTGGCCCCAGGGTGCCGGACTGCTGCAGCATCTGGTCGACCAGGGTGGTCTTGCCATGATCGACGTGCGCGATGATCGCTATATTGCGGAGCTTGGATACGTTGGTCATTTCGGTGGGCATTGGAAAACAGGCGGCGGAGTATAGTGACCCCGACGGCGAATAGATATCGATGCCCAATTGTGCAGCGCGTTGTCGTTGTGCTAGCCGGTCAATGCGAACGTAATGCCGGCGTTGCGCTGCAATCGTTCGCTCAACGGTTTGGCCATTACAGCAGCTGGCGTCCAGATACCGCCGCCAGCATCAAGATCGTCTTGCGCGAGACAAACAGCGCACTCAGAGAGCATCTTGCTGGTCGAACCGTAACCCGGATCCTGATCGCCGGTTATGCGACCCCACAGCACGGTTTCGTCGGGCAGTACTCCAATCTGCATCAGGTTGAAAAAACCGTTCTGCTGTAGCTCGCGATCGGGGCCTTCACCCGGCTTGGGCAGCACGAATTTTTGCAGCAGTTTGCGAGTGGGCTGGTAGGAAGCGCCCAGAACCAGCCCGCCCAGTGCCAGGGTCATGAGCCAACCCTTGAGCCAGCCCGTAAATCCGTCGCCCGTCATCACGGCTTCCGCGTAGCGAAAGTCCCGGCCATAGGGAAACCCGGCAAGCGCGTGGCTGCGCCGCACCACCTTGGTATTGACGCCAGCCATGATGAACGGTGCAGTCCACGAGTTGATATCGTCCCGATACAGCACTTTTTGCTGGTCGCGCTGATCAGGGCCCTGCCGCTCGCCGTCCGGATTTAGTCCGTAAGGATCGGCTAGCGTTCGTGCAACTGATCGGTCGCGCCGGCTCTCGCTGATCAGGTTCAACATGCTTGCGATCGTTCCGCCGCTGGCCGCGCCCTTGGTCGCTTTGACAAACATCGTGATGGACTTGCAGTAAGCGCCGTATTTTTCCCTGGCTGCCTCTTGCAGGAACCACACACCGATGTCCATTGGCACCGAATCGAATCCGCAGCAATGCACAATACGCGCACCAGTCTGCTGCGCGCGTGCCTGGTGCCGATCGATCATCTTGCGAATCCAGTGAACCTCGCCCGCAAGGTCGCAGTAATGGGTTCCGGCTTCGACGCAGGCAGCAACCAGGTTTGATCCGTACAGCGCGTACGGACCGACGGTTGTCAGTACGACCTTTGTACGGGAGGCGAGTGCCGCCAATGCTTCATGATCGAAACTGTCCGCGAGAATCAGCTCCAAACCGGCGGCTTCGGGCCCTAGTGAGTCCCGGACAGTCTCGAGTTTTTCCTTGCTGCGACCGGCAAGCGCCCAACGGAGGCTTCCACCGACATCGTATTGCCGCACCATGTACTCGGCCACGAGTCTGCCCGTAAAGCCGGTGGCTCCCTGAACAACAACATCGAATTCTCGATCGTTCATATTTTTTTCTCCAGGTACGCGACTTCTTTTTCCCCGTCATCAATGACCTGAGAGCCAATACGTTTGAATCCCTGACGCTCGTGAAATTGCATGGAGCCCGTGTTCGGTGGTCGAATATTAACCTCGCAGGTCATGACGGCCACGCCGCTTTGGGAATGCCCGAAGTCGTTGTAAAATGACTCGGCGATTCCACGTCGGCGAGCCCAGTCAGCAACCGCGACCCTGTCTATGTACGCAAAATCATCGTAGTTGTCACAAAACCAATTATAGTTCGGGCTGGCATAATTTGTGCCGGGACGCAGACCGATCAGGAAGCCGGCCAGGCGCTCGTCGATTCTGATCATGCGGAAATAGGCGGCGTTATCGGCAAACCACTGCAGGTCATCTGTACCGATGCGACTGACATGGGGTAACGAATCCTCGTTGAGCCGCAATACGTCAGCGAAGTCTTTCGGGGTGACATTCTTGATCTGCATGGGATATCTGTATGATCGCATGATAATAGGAGATACGTGATGGTAAAGTTTTCTGTCGCGTTTGTACTCACAGGTGTATTAGCAATGGCAGCCCTAGCCGACAATTTGAAAGTTGACCTGCAGACGGTAGTGTCAAGCGGTGAGGTCCGGCCGGTTGATGGAATTAGTGCCGCCGGGCAGCCCGACGCGGGTGCTTTCAAGGTGTTTGCAGACAGTGGCTATGTGGCCATCATCGATCTAAGGGCGGAACACGAGCCACGTGGCCTCGACGAGGTGGCAGTGGTCGAAGGTCTGGGCATGGATTACGTATTAATGCCGATTGCCGACACCGCCGCAATTAATTTCGACAACGCCCGGCGACTGGACGAACTCCTGAAGCAATACGATGAGCCTGTACTGATACATTGTGGCAGCTCGAATCGAGTGGGAGCACTTCTCGCGTTGCGCGCAAGTCTGAACGGTGCCGATGACCAAGGCGCACTGCAGGCGGGCCGGGATGGTGGTCTTACCGGACTTGAAGTGCGCGTAATTGAGGTATTAGGGGAGAACTGAGAATGAATAAGATCGCATTAGTAAGTTTAGGACTGTTTCTTCCATTATTGGCTTTCGGACAGGGTGAGCCATCCGGCAAGACACTGGCCGCAACTATGGAAGTTTTCGTTTTTCCGACCAAGGGTCAGGAAGCGAGTCAGCAATCTCAGGATGAAGCAGAGTGCTACGGCTGGGCGAGCAACAATACGGGTAGCGATCCATTCGATCTGGCCAAGCAAGAGGAGTCGGATGAGCAGCTTGCCGACGCCCAGATGCAAGCCGCCGAGGCGACTGGCCAGGGTGCCGGCGCTCGAGGCGCGCTGCGCGGTGCTGCTGCTGGAGCGCTCATTGGCGAAGTGACCGGTGGTGATGCCGGTGATAGCGCCAAAATTGGTGCAGCGGCAGGGGTAATTTCGGGGCGCCACAGATCCAGAGTTGCCCGGGCCCAGGCGACAGACCAGGCTGAGCAGCAGGCAGAACAAAGGCAGGAGACAACTGCCAAGGATCTCGAGAACTTCAAGAAGGCTTTTAGCGTTTGCCTCGAGGCCAAAGATTATATGGTGAAGTAGTCGTTCGAATCTGGGTGGACCGGGCAACGGCTTATTCATTGATTACTGGCGAGTTACGGTTGGCAAGCCAATTCGGGTTGTTCCCGCAGCAGGCGGCTCGTCTCATCTGTCAGATAAGCTCTCGCAACAACTTCGCCGTGAGTCCTGACTGCGGCCAGATAGGCCGAGAAGACTGCTGGATTGGAAAACATCAAGCGCTCGGTGGCCACGTGGTTTTTCCCGATGCCTTCCAGCCACTCTTGTCGGGACGATTGCTGCCGCGCCTCAACAGCAGCGAGTTTGTCCTCCTCGCCAAGTGCTTCGAGTGCCAGTATCTGCATTGAGCGGCCAATCGACACTCCGATAACGGTCTTGCCCTGATTCTCTGCAAGCTCGCCGTAGCCGAGACACGTGTATGCCCAATCTGCGCTGCGTAACGACTGCTCTTTGCACATTGCCGTGAAATCGCTGTATTTCGGGAGTTTCGTTGCGGCGAAACCAAAAGCCATTGCTGCTCGCTCACGGAAGGAATAGTTGCTTCCAGCGGCGGCGAGTCCACGTTCGGCCATCTCTATCGTCTCGGTCCAATATATGCGTGTCTCAGCGGCAGTAGCAGCATGTCGCATAGCTTCAAGCGCGGCATCGATTTCGCCTGCTTTGTACCGATTCGCTGCAACACGGAGCCACGACTCGCTATTCTGGCCGTCGATTATTAGCAGTCGTCGTTCCCAGTCCGCCAAGTCGCAGGCCGTAGCGTCTTTTTCTTCAGTGCAGATTTGTACAGCACGCCACAATAGGAAAGCATCATTTGGGCTCTGTGAGATTGCGCGATCGAGTAGTTCGATTCGTGATGTCGATTCGTCCTCAAGCAATGCGGCCAGGTGCAGGTGTTCCGTAGATGACGATACCGAAAGTCGGTCCGATATGTTCTGTATCAGTTCGTTCAACGCTTCGGTCGCGACCTGTATCTCCTCGGCGGTCCATTCTTTGTCGTCCGATTGTTTGCTATCACTCGTGCAGAGGTCGGTAAGCGCGGTGCCTAACTCCGACCGTGGGAATTCGGTTAACGAAGCGACCGGCGGCGAGCCCGGGGACGGCTCAGACACAACTTGTACGTTTTCGGTATGGCCAGAATCAACACGCGTTTCCCGCGTTCCGAGGTTAACAACCAGACCCAATACGGCGGCAGCAAGCACTGCGACGGCAGCCGATCGGCGGGCCGAGATCAAAGCGGACGGCCCCGAAAAATGGAATTAGTAAGGGTCATAGCGACCTCAGTGTAGGGTGCAGACCGACGTTGCGCGAGCGTTTCGATTCAACGTTTCCATAGATATTCAATGTAGAGGTGGTGGGAATTGACTCGGGCCATCCCTGGCCCTCGCCCTGCGGGCGCGCTGAGCGCGTCCGCTTCGGCTTTCCTGCCGAAGCGTGAACCCACTACGTGGCTTCTCATCCCAGCCACTGCCCACGCACACAAGAAAAACCGCCTTTCGGCGGTTTTATTTTGAGTGGTGGAGGTGGTGGGAATCGAACCCACGTCCGCAAGCCCTACGCTACAAGATCTACATGCTTATTCCGTCTTTAATCT